>CAIZKT010000117.1:0-12044 GCA_903933565.1 uncultured Victivallales bacterium
CACCGGGGTCGGCCTGGCCGCCACCTGGAACCCGGCGCTGCTCCACCGCCTGGGCGAAGCCCTGGCCGAGGAGACGCTGGCCTACGGCTGCGACATCCTGCTGGGCCCCTGCGTCAACATCGTCCGTGCCCCGCTGGCCGGACGCAACTTTGAGAGCTATGGGGAGGATCCCTTCCTGGCCGGACGCCTTGGTGCCGCTTGGATCAACGGTATTCAAAGCAAGGGCGTCGGCGCCTCGCTCAAACACTTCGCCTGCAACAACCAGGAGACCGAGCGCATGCGCGGCAGTTCCGTGGTGGACGAGCGGACGCTGCGCGAGATCTACCTTCCCCAGTTCGAGTATGCCGTCAAGGAGAGCCAGCCTTGGACGGTGATGTCCGCTTACAACCGCGTCAATGGCGTCTACGCCAGCCAGCACGAGCAGCTCCTGACCAGGATCCTGCGCGAGGAATGGGGGTTTGAGGGGCTGGTGGTCTCCGACTGGGGCGGCAATCACACCACGGTGGAAAGTGTCGCGGCCGGCCTCGACCTCGAAATGCCCGGCCCGGCCCTCTACTACCGACTATTGCCTTCAGCTGTGCATCACTGGCAGATCGACGAGAAGCACATTGACCGGGCGGCTCGCAAGGTGCTCGAACTGGCGGCCAAGGCCGGCAAGCTCGGCAAGCCCAGGGCCAAAAGCAAGGGCGCCGTCAATACCCTTGCGCACCAGAAGCTGGCGCTCGAGATCGCCGAGGAGTCGATCACGCTGCTGAAGAACGACGGGAACATCCTCCCGCTCAATTTGAAGAAGATCAAAACACTGGCGCTCATTGGCGGCGCCGCCCAGATCACCCCCCAGGGTGGCGGCAGTTCCCACGTCGTTTCGCCCTACCGGGTCGCGCCGGTGGAGGCGTTCCGGCGCCTGCTCGGGGACGAGGTCGAAATCAAATACGCCTCTGGCTGCTCGAACGACGGCCGGACACCTGTTCCGCCGATCAGTTGCTTCCGCACGCCCGACGGCAAGCAGGCCGGAATCCTGGGAGAATACTTCAACAACACGACGCTCTCCGGAAAACCGGTCGGCTCACGAATCGAGACGGCCGCGGACATCTGGTGGTACGGCGATACGCACGGCATCCCGGTCGCCGGGCTGGACTTCCAGGCGCATTCGGGACGCTATCGCGGCAAGTTCCATGCCGACTACGACGGCAGCTACCTGATCGATATCGACGTGCAGGGGAGCGCCAAGGTCTGGATCGGTGGCAAGTTGATCGTCCAGACCAAGCCGTTCAGCCCGGCGATGGACTGGGAAACCGGGAAGGGGCTGGTTGAATTCAAGGCCGGCTGTGACTACGACTTCAAGCTCGAGTACGTCAAGGCTCCGGCGAACCAGCCGATGCATGTCCGGATTGGCGTGGGCGCGATTTCTCCGGAAGAGGGTATCGCCAAGGCGGCCGAACTGGCCGCGAGCTGCGACGCCGTAGTGGTCTTCGCCGGCTTCCCGGACAACTTCGAGGCGGAAACCTCTGATCGCAAGGACATGAAACTTCCGGGCGAGCAGGACAAACTGGTGGCGGCCGTCCTCAAGGCCAATCCCAATGCCGTCGTCGTAATCAACACCGGCACTCCCGTGGAAATGCCCTGGGCTGACGCGGCCAGGGCGATCCTGCAAGGCTACTATCCCGGCCTGGAAGGGGGAACGGCCCTCGCCCGGATCGTCCTGGGCAAGGTCAACCCCTCCGGCAAGCTCACGGTGAGTTACTCGCGGCGGCTCGAGGACAATCCCAGCCACCTCTACTTCCCCGGCGGCCGCGAGGCCATCTACGGCGAGGGCATATTTGTCGGCTACCGTTACTACGACAAGAAGAAGCTTGCGCCGCTTTTCCCTTTTGGCCATGGGCTTTCCTACACCGGGTTTGCCTACTCCAAGCTCACGTGTCCCGCCAGGGCCAAGGCCGGTAGTGAGGTCTCGGTGAGGTTCACGGTGAAGAATACCGGCACGCGGGCGGGCAAGGAAGTCGTCCAACTCTACGTCGGTGACAAGGTGGCCTCGGTGCCGCGGCCGGAGAAGGAACTCAAGGGTTTCGCCAAGATCGAGCTCGCGCCTGGCGAAAGCCGTGAGCTGGTGTTCGCGCTCGATGCCCGGGCCTTCGCCTTCTATGACGTCCTCCGGCATGCCTGGACGGTGGAGCCGGGCGAGTTTGAGATCCTGGCCGGCTCTTCCTCCGCCGACATCCGCATCCGGGCGACGATCGAACTGGAGGGTTCCATTCACCGTTGACGTTCCCTCGTAGAGCTTGCGCATTGCATTGCTAAAACTGTTTACAGGAGATTGAATATGTGGAAATTAATGATGTATCCATCAACCGGGGCAATCCCGAACGTCGCCTGGGGAAAAGAGCCGGGGATTCTTGCGCCGGACGAACGTGTCCATCTGCGGGCCCTTGCGTCCCGCGTGGCGGAAATTGCGGCTGCCCCCGTCTACGCGGAGAAGAAAACCTTATGGCGCAGGCACAACGACCTTGAAAGGCCCCGGCCCATGCTGTTGGTCTTTCCCGAGGACGGCTGGAAGGATGTCCTCCCTGTTGCGACGACGGTGACGGTCAAGGATCCATTCTGGGGGCAGTACGAATGGATCTTGAAACACCTGATCCACCGGCACGAGCACCTGCATGACGATTTCGTGGTTGAGGCGATCCTGAACGTTCCGCTCGCGATGAAAATGGGCGGGTGGGGCATTGAGGCGGCAACGGTTCACGAGTCCGAGGAAGCGGATGGCTCCTTCAACTGGACGCCGCCGCTTCAGGACCCGGACGACTTGAAGAAGATGCATCCTGCCACCATCGAGGCGGACTTCGAGACGATGGAGAAGCAGAAGGCGGCCCTCGAGGAGGTCTTTGGCGGAATCGTGCGGATCGATGTGGCCAAACTGGGCGTGACATCCTGCATCTACGACATCGCCACGCATCTTCGCGGGATCCAGCAGTGCATGCTGGACATGTATGACCGTCCCGAGTGGTTGCACGAGCTTATGACGTTCCTGAGCGGGGAGGCGGCGCGGCAGGCCGACTTCGCCGAAAAGAACAACCTCCTCATGCTCAACAACGGCTATCATTACATCGGTTCGGGTGGACTCGGCTATACCAGCCAGCTCCCCGCCAAGGGCTTCGACGGCGAACACGTCAGGCCGGAGGACGTGTGGGGTGTCGGCATTGCCCAGGGGGCCAGTGAAATCGGTCCCGAACAGCACGACGAATTCATCCTCCGGTACGAGGAGAAGCTCCTGGCGCGGTGCGGACTGGTGGCCTACGGCTGCTGCGAGCCCTACACGAACAAATTTGACGTCGTCAAACGCCGCCTGCCGAACCTGAGGCGCATGTCCGTGAGCCCGTGGTGCGACGTGGAAAAGGCTGCGGAGGCGCTTCAGGACCGGTACATTTTCTCCTGGAAGCCGAACCCCGCCATGCTGCTCGGGAAGTTCGATTCGGAGGCGATCCGCCGGAACATCCGCCGCACGCTCGACGTCGCTCGCGGGTGCGCGGTCGAGATCATCCTCAAGGATACCATGACCTTTGCCGGCGAGCCGCAACGCCTTGAATCGTTCATCCGCATCGCCCGCGAGGAGATCGACAGGGAGGGCCGGATAACTTGATCTTCAAGACGACCATAGCGGCTCTTCTCGGCGTAGTTCTGACGGCACCGGCCGCATGGGCTGCCGGAGGCCCGCCGTGTCCTGCACCGCCGTTCAAGCTGCTATTCTCGGGCCCGCAAGATCTTGTCGACATCTGGGGCAAGCTCCATATCGCCGTTACGCCGGTGCGCTTGATCCGCCAAGCCAATGAGTCGCCGTTTCCGCTGGTCGGTTGTTTTCCGCTGGCCGATGGCGCATGGGAAGTTTTCGGTCAGGAATGGGTGGCGCTGACTCCGACCGGCGATTGGTACACGAATCCTTCCCGGTGGAAGCTCATGCGCGCCATCACCTCCGATGGTGTGACCTTCAGTAACATGGAAACGGTGATTGAAGAAACCACCGGACCGTGGACGAAACACGCGGCGATGGCATACAACCCCGACGCGAAAGAGTATCTGCTGCTGAAACTCAGGAACGACAGCCACGGTTTTGCCTACCATGCGTTCTTCAGCCGCGACGGCAAACAGTGGCAGGCGCATCCGGGCAATCCGCTCTTTTACGAGGGAGACGCCGTGACGGTCTTCTGGAGTCCTGTGTTGAAACGATTTGTCGTCGTGAGCAAGAGCCTCCAGCCATTTCGTAAACACATCCGCGACCACGGCAAGCCGACGAAGGCGCTGGGCGACGATGCGCTCCGCGACCGGCGCGTCCTGATGTTGCGCTCCAGTCCCGATGGCCGCCGCTGGGAACCGGCGAAATCACTGCCGGATATCTACGATGAGCACATCAAGAAAGGTTCCCATCCGCCGCATCTGCTTACATTGCCGGACGCGGACGATCCGCCGGACATGGAGTTCTACAGCGGCAACGGCCTCTGGTACTACGACCGCGCCTACATGATGGTGCTCAACTACGCGGCCCACCCCCTTATGCCCGGCGGGCATGGAGAGCAACTGGACAATGAATGGTGGACCAGCGCCGACGGCCTGCAATGGAAGCGGCCGGCACGCAGTGTGAACGCGCTGGAGGAATTCCGGGAAGGACTCGTGCGGTTCGAAATGCCGCCCATGATCATCGGCGGCAATCTGGTGTGGCGGCAAGGCACCAATTTGCTGGGCCTGCCGGAAGACCGGATCAGCGGCGTGAGCGCACGCGCCAATGGCGAATTCTCCACGAAGCCCTTCTCGATGCCGCCTGCAGACCTATTGCTAAATGCCGCCGTGCCTGCACCGGAACGGCCCTATGCGAAGCAGCGTGCTTATGTGACGGTCGCGGCCCTTGACGACAAGGGGTTGGTTATTCCTGGTTTCGAGGCCGCCAAATGTGTCATTCGGAATGAAGACCGCCGCGACATCCCGCTCATGTGGGGCGCTGCATCCGCACGTCAACTGGCCGGGAGAACCATCCGCCTCCGCTTCTGCCTCGGCGGCAGCACCGTCTACGCCGTGACCGCCAAGCCCCCCTTGAAGCAGGAAGCCCGAAATTCGCCATGAAGATCGATCGAATGCATGAACAGAAAGTAGGAACCATGAACCCAGTTATGTCCGCCCATCACGTAGTGGTTTACCACGATCCGGCACACTGGGCCGCTGTGCCCGCCAACAACGGCGCCAACGGCTCCGTCTGGCAATGGGGCAACGAGCTTCTTGCGGGCTTCACGGTGGGAACCTTCCTCCGTGCCCAGAGCGGCCACCAGTGCACCTATGACAAGCCGTTCGACTCATGGCTGGCCCGCAGCCTTGATGGCGGTGAGACGTGGCAGACCTGGAAAGCGGAAGGCTATGCCGGCCAGCCCGCGCCAAACAGTGAACTGGTCGAGGGCGTGAACTGCGCCAGCCCGGACTTTGTTCTCCGCGTTGAGGGCAACGGCTACCATGGCAACTCCGGGTGCCGCTGGTACCTGAGCGGCGACCGGGGCGCGAGTTGGAGCGGGCCGTACGGGTTTGGTACGCTCTTCGAGTGCCCCGAACTCGCCGGGTTGGAGTTCACCGGAAGAACGGCGTATTTCGTCGAAGGGCCGAAAACACTCCTGCTGTTCCTCTCGGCTCGGAAGACCAAGGAGGCCGCAACGCTCAATATTGCCATCGAGGAGAAGCCTTTCCTGGCACGGACCGACGACGGCGGCAAGTCCTGGGCGTTCGTCTCCTGGCTGGTGCCATGGTCGGACACCTATCGGGCCGTGATGCCGGCGCCCGTGCGCCTCTCGCCCTCCCGCCTGGTGGTGGCGCTCAGGCGTAAGTTGCCGATGAACAACTGGATCGACTGTGTGGCCAGCGCGGACAACGGCGCGACCTGGGCGCATCTCTCCCGGGTCGGTGACACGGAGGCAGGCAACAACCATAACGGCAACCCGCCCGCCATGGTCGCCATGGCCGACGGCCGGCTGTGCTGCGTGTATGGGAACCGGACCATGCAGTGCATGCTGGCAAGCTTCAGCGCGGACGGCGGGGCGACCTGGAGTGAGCCCGCGGTGATCCGGGATGACTTCTCTTCGGTCAGCGGATGGCCGGACTTGGGCTATCCGCGGCTGTACCAGCGGCGCGACGGACGGCTGGTTGCCGTCTACTTCTGGTGCTCGCCGGAGCGTCCCGAGACGCATATCGCGGCGACAATTTTTGCGGCATGATGGAAAATGGAAATGCATGTCAATAGCAATAGGCAGCAGCCACCAACTGATAAGGAAACAACATGACCTTGATAGACAAGATTCTAATCCACCGCCAACCCCGCACGCTGGTGTTCGGCATTGGCTGCTCCCGGCAGTGCGCCGTGGACTACGCCCAGTCGGGCCGGAAGCGGGCGTTGCTGGTGACTGCGCCGCAGACTGTTTCGCTGGCGGAGAGTTTGGCCGCCGAACTCCGGGCCGCCGCGGTTGACGTGGCCATCTGGCCGGGTGTGGACCGCGAGCCGACAGTGGGTTTGTTCGCGGACGCGCTGGCTGAGGCGCGGAAGCACAGGTGCGACGGCGTGCTGGGCCTGGGCGGCGGCAGTGCGCTCGATGTGGCGAAACTCGTGGCGGCACTGGCGGAGAGCCGGCAGGCCGTCACCGACGTCTGGGGCATCGACAAACTGGAGAGCCGCTCGCTGTACCTCGCGTGCCTGCCGACGACGGCCGGTACCGGTAGCGAAGTCTCGCCGAACGCCATCCTGCTGGATGAGGCAGACCGGCTCAAGAAAGGGGTGGTCAGCCCCCATCTGGTCCCGGACGCAGCCTATGTGGATCCGGCATTGACCTACGGCGTCCCGCCGCCAGTCACCGCGGCGACCGGCATGGATGCGCTGACGCACTGCATCGAGGCGTACGCAAACGTGAATGCGCACCCGCTGACCGATCTTTTAGCCCTCGAAGGGATCCGGCTGATTGGCGCGAATCTGCAGCAGGTGGTGTCCAACGGCCAGGACGCGGCCGGGCGCTCGGCCGTGGCGCTGGGCAGCGTCTACGGTGGGTTGTGTCTCGGCTCGGCGAACACCGGCGCGGTGCACGCGCTGGCCTACCCGCTTGGCGGCGAGCACCACGTCCCGCACGGCGTGGCCAATGCCGTGCTTCTGCCGCATGTGCTGCGTTTCAACCTGGTGGCGGCGCCCGAGCGGTATGCGCAGGTTGCCGCCGCTCTCGGCGTGCCGATGGAGCCGGACGCGGCAGCGATGGCGCGCAAGGGCGTGGGGCGCCTGGACGAACTGTCACGGGCCTGCGGGATTCCGCAACGGCTGTCGGACCTGGGCGTGCCGCGCTCGGCGGTGGAATCGATGGCGCGGGCGGCGATGACCGTGACGCGTTTGCTTAAAAACAACCTTCGGCCGCTGACGGAGTCCGATGCGGCCGGCATTTATGAGGAGGCCTTTCAATGACGGCACGAAAACCAACAGGTGTCATTGTTCCGATGATCACGCCGTTTACGGCCACAGGCGATGTGGATGAGGCGGCGGTTGGGCGTGTGGTGGACTATCTGGCGGCCGGCGGCATGGACGGACTCTTTCTAGTGGGCACTACTGGCGAGTCAGCCTCCATGACGGCACGCCAGAAGCGCGACCTGGTCGCCGCGGCGATCAAGGCCAACCGGGGGCGTCTGGGGATCTACGCAGGCATCTCCAGCAACGTGTTGGAGGAATCCGTGCAGGCGGCGCGTGACTACTCGGAGTTGGGCGTGGATGCCCTGTTCGTGCTGCCGCCGAGCTTCTATCCGGTTCCCGAAGCGGCGTTGGAAGAGTGGTTCCGGCAATTGCTGGACCGGGTTCCCCTTGATCTTCTGCTGTACAACATTCCGCTGACCTCGCACCTTTCGATTCCCATGGCCGTTGTGGAGCGCCTGGCCGGGCATCCGCGCCTGCTGGGCATGAAGGATTCCGAGCCGGATATCGAGCGGCTGCGCATTGCGCTGGCAATCGCCAAACGGCACGCCGGCTTCCATGTGCTGGTTGGGACCAACAAGCTGTTCGTGGACGGTTTGGCGCTCGGCGCGGACGGGATCATCCCATCGTCGGCGAATCTGGAGCCCGGCGTGCATCGCGATCTGTACCGGGCCGTGCGGGCCGGACAGCAGGAGGAGGTGCAGCGGCTTAAGGCGGCCATGAACGAGGTGCTGGTCCGATACAACGGCCCGACGCTGGGCGAAACCATAGCCAAGTTAAAGGCGCTGATGGCGGGAAAAGGACTGTGCGAGTCCCACGTGTTGTCCCCCTTGAGGAGGTGGCAGGGATGAAACCACGAATTGGTATTACCATGGGTGATCCGGCGGGGATCGGGCCGGAAATAGCGGCCAAGGCATTTCATAACGGGGATTGGATGACCCGCTGCCGGGCGGTGGTCATTGGCGACGCCGGGGTCTTGAGGCAGGCCTGCCGCTTGGCGAAGGTCGACCTGCGGGTGAATGCGGTGGCGGCCCCTGAAGCGGCGCTCTGCGAGCCGGGCGTCATGGACGTGATCGATCTGAAGAACGTGGATATTGAACGTCTGGAACTCGGCAAGGTTTCGGTGCAGGCCGGCGAGGCGGCGTTCGCGGCGGTCAAGAAAGCCATCGATCTTTCACAGGCTGGTGCGCTCGATGCTGTTGTGACCGGGCCGATCCACAAGAAGGCCTTGAACCTGGCAGGGCATCATTTTGCCGGCCATACCGAGATCTTTGCCCACTACACCGGCACCCGCGACTACACGATGATGCTGGCTGAGGGTAAGCTGCGTGTGGTTCACGTCTCCACGCATGTGTCATTGAGGCAGGCGTGTGATGCGGTTAAAAAGGCGCGGGTCCTGAGCGTCATACAATTGGCGCACGAGGCCTGCCTGCACCTTGGAATTGCCCGGCCGCGTATCGGTGTGGCCGGCCTGAATCCGCATGCCGGCGACGAAGGGCTCTTCGGTGACGAGGAGATCCGCGAGATTATTCCCGCCATCGAGGCTGCGCGCGCGCAGGGGCTCGATGTCAGCGGGCCGGTGCCGCCGGATACCTTCTTCTGCAAGGCGGTGGGCGGCGCTTATGACATCGCTGTGGCGATGTACCACGACCAGGGTCACATCCCGGTGAAGCTCCAGGGATTTCGCTACGACCACGAGCAACAGGCATGGCAGTCGGTGAGCGGCGTGAACATCACACTCGGCCTGCCGGTGCTGCGGGTCTCGGTGGACCATGGCACGGCTTTCGACCAGGCCGGCAAGGGCACGGCCTCGGAAGCCAGCCTGCTGAACGCGCTGGACTACGCGATTCGCCTGGCGGCCGCGCCCGCGACAGGGGAGGGGACCCCATGAGGGTCGTGATTGCCGACGACATCACCGGCGCGGTGGAACTGGCGGGCATTGGCTGGCGCCACGGTTTGGCCGTGTCGCTGCAGCGCGACCTGAGTGTCGCGCCCCCGGCGACCGACCTGCTGGTTCTGGATACGGACAGCCGGTCGGTGACCGAAGCCGAGGCGCGCGAGCGTGTGGCCCGGGCGGCGGCCTGCGTCCAGCCCGGTGACTGGGTGTACAAGAAGGTGGATTCCGTCCTGCGCGGGCATGTGCGGGCCGAATGCACGGAACTGGCCTCGCGACTGGGGCGGAAATCGGTGCGCCTCTGTCCGGCAAACCCGTTGTTCGCACGTACGGTCGAGGCTGGGTGCCTGCGGATCGCCGGAAAGCCGCTGTCGCAGACCAGTTTCGCTAACGATCCCGAATGGCCGGCGGCCACGGACCAGATTTCAACGCTGCTGGAGCGATCCACGGGCTGGCCCTGCCGGACCGGCGCCGCGGCGGGAAACGCGGCTGAAGGACAGATCGCTGCTGGCGACGTGACCACCGCCGCGGACCTGCTCCGCTGGGCCGGTGCGGTTGACAGGACGGTACTGCCGGCCGGCGGCGGCGACTTCTTCGAGGCGCTTTTACAACACCAGGGCCTGCGCCAGCAACGGAGCGCGGACTGGGACTTGCCGCCGGGACCGTGTCTCCTGGTTTGCGGCAGTACCGCCCCCGCCAGTCGTGCCGCGGTGGACCGTTTGGCACAGGCCGGGCGGCCAATCTGCGATATGCCTCCCGACCTGTTCACGGCGGCGGGCGATCCTTCGGCCGCCATCAAGCGCTGGGTTTCGGACCTGGGCGCGGCACTGGACCGTGACGGCCTGGCAGTTCTGGCCATCCGGCATCCCGTGGTGACCGACGGCGCCGTGGCGCGCCGCCTGGCGGCGCACTGCGCTCAGGCGGTGCGGGAGGTTTTGCAGCGCGTCCCGGTGCGCGTGCTGCTGGTCGAAGGCGGGGCGACCGCCGCCGCGGTCATGGCGGCGCTCGGCCATGCGCATTGGGACGTCGCCGGCGAGGTACAGCGCGGGGTGGGTGTGCTCCGCCCGCGCGGACAGGAGTTGGATCTGGTGCTTAAGCCCGGAAGCTATCCCTGGCCAGAAAAGGTCTTAACCAGAGTTCTGCGTGTAAAAGGAGTTGAATAAGAATGACTGTTGCATTTTCCAGTCGCCTGTTGCCCGCGCCGCGCCACGGTGGTTTTGCCATGGACGGGTACTGGGTCTGGTGTGGTTCCGCCATCCGGGGCGAGGATGGCCGGTATCACCTCTTCGCCTCGCGCTGGCCAAAGTTCGAGGGGGTACCGATGTCCTGGCCGTACACCTCCTATTCGGAAGTGGTGCGCGCCGAGTCCGCCACGCCCGTCGGACCGTTCGAGTTCAAGGAGGTCGTCCTGCCGGCGCGTGGGGCCGGCTTCTGGGACGGGCGCATGACGCATAACCCGACCATTCACAAGGTTGGCAACAAGTACCTGCTCTACTACATCGGCTCCACCTACGAGGGTGGGCCGCCCACCGCCGAGGAGATGCGGCACCCGGATTTTCGGAGCAAGATTGTAGAAAGATGGAAAGCGATCCGCATCGGGCTGGCGGTCTCGGAATCGCTCCAGGGCCCCTGGCAGCGTTTTGACCGCCCGGTCCTTGCGCCGCGGCCTGACCACTGGGACCATACCATCGTCACCAACCCGGCCCCGTGCGTCATGCCCGACGGGAAGATTTTCATGCTCTACCGCTCCATCGCCTGCCCGAAGACCAAGGCGCGCATCGGGCTGGCGATCGCCGACCACTATCTGGCCGAATTCACCCGGCCGGTCGACGAACCGGTCTTCCGCTTCAATGGGGCGGACGCCGTCGAGGATCCGTACCTATGGTGGAACGGCGAACGCTTCGAGGCGATCGTCAAGGACATTGGCGGCGCCGTCACCGGCGCGAGTGGCTCCGGGTTTCACGCTACTTCCGCCGACGGCATGGCGTGGAATTTGTCCGACCCCATCCAGGCCTATTCCCGCCGGATCCGGTGGGATGACGGGACCGAGACCGTGCAGGGCGCGTTCGAACGGCCGCAACTGCTCTTCGAGAACGGGGGGCCGACGCATCTGTATGCCGCCACCGGTGACGGGCCTGGCGGCTTCGATCACACGACGCGGACCTGGACCATGGTCATCCCGCTCAAATGATCTATCCGAAAGGTTTCAATAGGATCAACGCCATGCAACAGACAGACAAGACAGCCGGAACAAGAGCCGTACGGAACGCGATTGCAATCGCCATGGCCATCCTCGGCTTTCTAGGGGCGGCGGACGGCTGGGCCGCGGAGGCGCCGACCGGGCCGGCTTACACCAATTCGCTCGGTATGAGGTTTGTCCGGTTCGAACCAGTCACGTTCACCATGGGCGTGGGCACCGACTTGCGCATCGTGGATCGTTCCCTCGAGAATTGGAAATACCTTTACGACAATCAACCGGCGCATGCCGTCACCCTGACCGCGCCGTTCTACGTAGTGACCGACCGGATCTCCAAGGCGCAATTCGATCAGGCGGGGCTGGGGGCGGCGCCCGCCGATGGCCGCGTGAGTTGGGATCGCGCCACGGCGTTCTGCGCCTGGCTGAGTTCGAGGGAAGGCCTCGCCTATCGCCTGCCGACAGAGGCGGAATGGGAGTATGTGTGCCGAAAC
>CAIZKT010000118.1:0-3918 GCA_903933565.1 uncultured Victivallales bacterium
CGAGATCTATCGCTGTGACTGGAGTTCAGACGTGTGGCTCTTCCGATCTCCGAAACAGACTCAAAGCCTGTCAGGAGCTGGGAATTGAGCCGCAGTTCCAGAAGGCTGAGTTCGCGGACGACCAAGCCGCCCTCGACTTCGTGATCGCACGTAATCTTCAGCGCAGGAATCTGACTGCGTCCCAGAAGGCGGTTGTGGCGTTGAGGGCGCTGCCTCTGATCAAGAAGGACGTACAAGAAGCACGCATACGGAAGATTCGGGATGCCATCGCCGCCAAGACGCTGGACGGGAAGGGAGCAAATTTGCCCTCATCCGAGGAAACAGAGACGCGCCGAGGCCGGAAGAAGGAGATCAAGACAACCTCGATTGTGGGCGATCTCTTCGGGGTTTCCGCCACTTACGTGCGCTATGCCCAGGCCATCCAGGACAAGGACAAGAAGCTGCTGGATCAGGTGATTGTCGATGGCAGGCGTCTCTATGACTTGTACAAGGAAGAGTGTCCCGATCTGGCGAAGGGCAAGACCAAGCGTGGACGCAAGCCCGACCCTATCGGGACGACGCTCAGCAGGCTGATCCGTCTGGTCACGGCAAGCAACGACATCCCAGAGGGCGTGCTCAAGCAGCTCACAGGTGCGATGGAAACGCTCGACAAGGCGCGGGCAGCGGAGCGGCAGGCGAGGGAGGATGCCGCCAAGGTCGCCAAGGATGCCAAAGCCGCCAAGAAGACGGCACCTGGCGCTCCCAAGGGCAAGAAGGGCGCGAAGAAGGCTCCCGGCGGCAATGCCACGGGCAAGCATTCAGTGGGTGCCCAGACCAAGAAGACCGATGCTGCCGGGACGCAGCCTGCCAAGGGGTGACCTCATGGCTCGCAGACCAAAACGCCTGCCTGGCAGGACATGGGCGTAATCGCCGCCATCAACCAGACGTTGGTCCGGCAATGGCTATAGGCTCCACGAACACCGATACGAGCAAGCCGAGGAGACGACGCATAGCCCGGATGATCGTCTGGGGCTTGGTGGTGCTGTTCGCTCTCCCGGTGGGTTTCCTCGGCGGCATACTCGTGCTTCCCGAAGTGGTCTGCCAAGTTGAGTTCCGCCTCGTCAGATTCGACAGGGGCACGTGGCAGTCGTGTACGGGGGATACCGATATCATCCGAAGCCCAAGGCGCAGGATGGTCGTATCAGCCATCAGGCAGCATCTGCGTCAGGGGACACCCAAGGAACACGTGCTCCAGGCACTCGGAGAGCCTGAGGGCCAATGGTCAGACGGCAAGGCTTTCAGCTACTGGCTCGGCTACCCCAGGCTGTTCAATGGACTCGATGGCGATAGGCTGCAAGTCCACTTTGACGACCATGATCGGGTCTCGAATGCAGGAGTCACAAGCCGTTAGTGAGTTACGCACAAGGATGCCGGTGGGGTCTACTCCGGTCCTCACGGGCGCGGTTGGGCAGGGCTGACATTCAGTGGGTGGGTGGGTCTCGCCTGTTTGGCGGTGAGAGCGGGGCCATGGGTGAACGGCGGACGTGCGGGATACAGCCCTAATCGCGTTGGGCAAGGCAGGCAAATGACTGAGTTCGTACCATCGACCTGGCTTTTCGGTGCCGTCGACATGGATGAGACCGAGCGGGACTGGCTCGACAAGCCCGGCCCCTACGGCGTCCCCAAGCACGCATGGGAAGAGCTGAAGGCGCTGATGGAGGACGGGGACGAGATTCGAGCCTTCTCATCACCAGACGACTTCTGGCGTAACCTGGCCGGACGAGCAGGATACGCCCTTGTGCGTGAAGGCAAGGCAATTGCTGGCATCGTGACTTTCATGAACTGACCGACCGACAAGGATCGCCAGGAGTACGGCCTTGACGGGGCCGTAGTCATCGATGGCAGGACACCGCGCAGTCATCTGATCCGCATAACTCCGCAGAATCTGCGCCGTTTCGCCGCCCCCGCCCTACCCGTGGCCACCGGCCACTGTCCAGCCCGCCCAGCCCAGCTCATCGGCATGCCGTCGCTCCCACCGCTCCCCGACATTCAGTGGATGTCCCCCGCCAACCCTCCCGCCGCCGGGCGTATCGGTACTGCCGCTGGCACACGCGGAATAATCACTAAAGCACATAGTTAAAACGGCGTGAATTGGCACTCCCTCAGAGGGGACACTGGTCTGCCGCCGTTATTCTGACCGTCGTCAACCCGACAGACGACCGGCAAGAAGCCCCGCATTTTTAAGTTCCCGGATGCCGCTTCGGGCGTTCGGGATGCCCGCGATGGTTGGGGCGACATTCAGTGGATGGGGCCACCGAACTGGCGACCGGCACAACGGAAGCGCAGTCACCCGGTTAGCTCGACGCAACCGCCGCTTCGAGCGGGACGGTGAGCATGCGAATCGTGTGTCACTTGGTCGGAGTGGCGACGGGATGTTGCGATGGGGGTGGTACCAGTGGGACTCAGTGGATGACGATTCGCAGACGACGTTGGGCACTTCGTTGTGCCGCCACCCGCGACGACGGACGCGGCGGCGGCTAAGACTGCCCGGCGAGACGCTACTGCCGCTTGATGCTGTGTTCGGTCAATGCGGACAGAGCCTCGATCCGTCTGTTGAGCATGTTCTGGAAACAGTGCGGCACGTGCTCCCCGTGCCCCCGATGCACGATCACGCATTCGACGCACTTCCCATGGAACTTGCAGGCAGCGGGACAGGTACAGTGGTCTTCACCCGAAGCTCGCACCTCTTCGAGGAACGCGTCCTGGAGTTTGGATGCCTTCGCGCCTTCCCCCTTCCTGAACAGCGTCATCGCCCTGATTTCCACATCACTGTCGTCGATCATCGTCTGTTCCCCTCGGTGAGGTCGGCTGGAGGCAACTCGCTCCGGCAGGACGGAACCAAGCGTACCGTCTGGCCTTCGGCAACGCAAGCAAGGGGACAGCGTCGAGCACCGCATTGGCGAAGTGCCACAGCGAGAGCGCTGAGGGCAACGGATCGGGTGGCGTGTCGCAACGCGCTGATCATGACCATCGCCTTGGCCGGTCTTGCCTTCCGGCCCCCGGTGCAGTCCAGTAGAGCGTGCGGCGGCGGTGAAGACCTGAAGGCTACCCACGGCGTCAAGCGAGAACACAGACGGCACGTCGCCCAGTGAGAGTGTCTGACAGAAGAACACGGCAAGCAACAGGAGGTAGTCACGATGATCCCGGAAAAGCTACAGGAAATCATGAAGAAGGACGGTGTTGTTGCTATCGCCACCCTGGGGAAAGATGGCCCCCACATGGTCAATACCTGGAATAGCTACCTCAGAATATCGCAAGATGAACGGCTGTTTATCCCCGCAGGTTATATGCACAAGACGGAGGCCAACGTTGCCCACAATCCAGATGTCCTGATCACGTTGGGGAGCAGCAAGGTTGATGGCCTGCATGGAACGGGTGCCGGTTTCCTGATCAAGGGCAAGGCCAGGTTCATCACGTCCGGTCCTGATTTCGATTTCATGAAAGAGAAGTTCAGTTGGCTGCGTGCCACCCTGGCCGTCACAATCGAGTCAGCCACTCAGACTTGGTGAAGCACGATTGCGTGGTTTCTGCAACCTGACGGCAACGGATCGGCTGGTGTGCCGCAGAGCGCAGAGCCTGATCATCGCCGTCGCCGGTGTTGAAGTGTGGCCTCGGGCGTGGTCTATTACGCTGGCGACCCGCTGCCTTGGCGGGGTCTCTTCCGGCAAGCGGCAGTCGGGGTGGCGCAAGAGGTTAGGAGAAGAACGCTATGAAGAAGATACTCGGATTCAGTTCAGGTGGTGTGGGGCGCGAAGGAAATGTAGACCGAATGGTCAAGGCCGTGCTCCAAGGCTCCGGGCAGGATACGCAGTTTGTCAAACTCTCGGAATTGACCTACTCGGGCTGCAAAGGCTGCGTTGCCCGATGCGCCCGGCCTCA
>CAIZKT010000119.1:0-7294 GCA_903933565.1 uncultured Victivallales bacterium
GCTCCCCGGCGCCCCGGAGCTGTGACAGGAGCCGCCGGACCCGCGAAACGACCGGCGTTCAACTTGCGAGTCCCCGTGCGTAACTTCCTGAGGTCTGGGTAGCCGTACAGGCGCTCGCACCGCAGTGAATCTGTTCTCTCGTGTCTTCTTGGACTGCGACCACAAGTCCCCGGAGTGCATCAGGATTGCTGAAGTTCTTCACCAAGCCGGGCCGCAGCTTGGGAACGTGTTCCAGGTGTATGACGGTACGTTTGCGATGTTCCAGATGGGAGGCAAGTACTGGAAGGAGTGGAATCAGCGTTTCCGCGACGGGGTGATCCTGCTACAGGTCAAGGACGGCCCGCAGGCGGGATCGTGGCCTGGCGGCCGAGGTGGCACCGCATGCAACACGGCCCTCTACATCATGTCGCTGGAGGTCTACTACCGGTACCTGCCGGTGAACCAGTGAGTCATCCGGACACGCCGGGACCGCGACCCTCTCGGCCTCGCCCAGACTGGACACCGTGAGCCGTTCGAGCCGTATGAACACGCCATCACAGAGGACATCGCCTTCAGGTACGGGATCGGTGCCAGCCGGGCAGTCTGGCGTGCCTCGCGTTGGCCCTGCACGGTCGGGGGGCCGTGGCGGGCCCGCACTGGTGCTTGGCCTGGTCACGCTCCTGCTGGTCCTTTTCCTGTTCCTGCTGCTGCTTCGTTTACAGGGCCGTAGCGGCAGCGGTGGTGGCTCTGGCCGCGGGGGCGGGGGAGTTGGGCAGGGAACCGGTGACGGCAAGGGAGACGGTGCATGCGGCAGTGCTGCGCTTGCGGTGGAGGCCGGGCCGGCGACACAAGGCCGCGCTTCTGCGGAGCCGGATGGCGGACCCGCGTCCCGCGTCCCTGCGACGACCAAGGTCATTGCAGAGGAGCCGTCGGCAGCCTTGCCGGTTCTGCCGCCCGTGCTGGTCCCAGACGCGCCGATCACCAGCATGTCAGGGCCGGCGCGTCACGAAGTGCCGGAAAGCCCGCCGGAGCCTCGGGCGGCAGGGGTTGGGCGTCGGGCGAGGGGGAAAGGTGGCGAGGGTGGCGGCGCGCGCGGGGAACTCGGGACCGGCGATGTCTCGTTTTGCCTGTACTGGCAGCCCGCAGAGGGCGATTTCGACCTGCATGTGGTCGACCCGAAGGGGCACCACATCTCGTACAACGACCGACGCTGTCCCTGCGGTGGCGAGATGGACAGAGATGACACTACGAGCGGCGGTCCGGAGAACGTGTTCTGGCCGCCGGGCAAGGCCCCCCGTGGCAGCTACCGGTTCTATGTCGAGTACTTCGCGGGAACCGGCCCGACCGTCGTCACCCTTCACGTCTATCGCGGCAGGCAGATGGTGCTCGATGAGCCCGTCGAACTGCGCCGCAAAGGAGAGCGGACTCGCGACTTCACCTACACGTACGGGCCATCAGAGCTGCCGGCGGGCGCCGTTGGCGCCGGTGCCGACTCCAACTGAGGGGCGTGCAGGGGGCCATGGCGGAGCGCCGGTCAGCGGCACAGGTCTACCTGCCGGGTCCTAAATCGGCGGGCGGCGCAGTCGGCCGGGAGCGGGCCCCAAGTGGTGTGCGGCTCGTTCCTTCACTACCCCATGAAGGGCGGAGCTGCCTCCTCCGTGGCATTCGGTGCATCACGAATCCTGGCATTTCCTACCTCTGCACCATGCCGATGCGGCCCTGTCTGTACACCAGAGGTGCGTCGGCAGTCAAGGGCTTCCAGGCGTACTCGAAGTGCCTCTGGGCGAATTCCTGCTTCAGCAGGATGAACTCGCGGAAAGAGTCTGGGTAGACCGTGAACTCGACCACGGTTCGCTTCGGGTCCAACTCCAGGGCCTGCTTCAGTTTACCCTTGGGTGCGTCCAGGTGCTGAATCGGCTGGCCAGCCTTGGCGAGTGGAGTGACCACGTAGAATTCGGCCCCGTCCGGACCCTTGCCGGTGGACACCGCCACATCTTCAGCGTCAAAACCATTTCCCGGCGGCAGTTCCCGCACCACGTAGAATCTCCCACCCTGGAGCACGCAGTTCACGACGCTATCCGCAGAACTCATCGGTGTGCGCAGCCGTGGCACGCGGAACTTTCGGGTCACGATACGGCCCTCCTGCAGGCGCTTCTCCAACTCACCGATGGCAACCTTGGTCTTGTCGATCTCTACCTTGGTTGACTCGATGTCGTGCAATGTCTCGGCCTTCTTCTTCTCCGAAGCTGCCCTGATCTCCTCGAGCTCCTTGCCCCTCTCCTTCTCCCTCTCGATAGCTGCCGTATGGTCCACAACATCCTTCGCCCCATCGTCCTGCATCTCCACCAACACCTTGACGAGTTGCTCCTGTCGGGCGATGTCCTGCTCCAGAACAGATAGTTGGGCACGCTGCTGTGCGGCCTTCGCCTCGCTGACCCCGGCTTGGTTGCCGGACGCTATGGCGTCACCCGCCTCCTGCGAGACGACCGCCATCAGGATCGCAACGAAGATGATGCAGCCGAAGGTGTTGCACATCGTATCGAGCAGCATGTCCAGGCTATCGCTGCCGAGTGAGTTGCCTTTCTTGCTCATAGGGCATCACCGCCAGGGGATGGAGTGAGCTTCCTCTAGCGCGTCGTAGCCGACCGCTAGTCCGCTTTCCTCGCGCGTCCGCAACGCGAGGTCCATGGCATATCCGCTCGCGGACGGCTTGATCATGAAGACCAGGCAGTTCCTGCCAGTGGCTAGGCCAGTCACATGCTTCCGGAAGTCCGCCTGATCAGCCACCTGCGTACCATAACTTTTCAGGGCTTCCCGGGAGCCCAGCTTCCCGAGCCTAATCCTAGTACCCGAGCATTCCACCAAGTACACGGTGGTGTCGGGTTCCACCTGATCGGGCTCCATGATGATGTGCTCGATCTCCTTCATCTTGATATCGACCTGCCGGTTGAGGATCCCGGCCTTGGCGTTGAGTTCTGCGAGATCAGCCTGGAGGGCCTTCACCTCCATCGCGTCTCTGTCGGTCTGCGCCTTCAAGTCCGAGGTCTGCTGGTCGATCCCGATGTTCGTCTTCACCAACTCGACAAGATCGTCCGTGCGTGGTCTCTCCCTCTGCGGGGGCCCCTGCTGCGATAGCTCTGTCACTTGGGCCCTCAACCCTTTGCTCTTCCCCTCCATCGCGCTTAGCTCTTGGGACCGGTCTGGGTTGGCCGGTCCGCCAGGCTTCCCGGGCTCAACCTGGGAAAGCTCTACACCCATCAAGAGCACGACGAAGATGATGACCCCGGACACGGACATCACGATGTCCTGGAACGAGAAGAGGTTCAGGGGCGCACCTTCGCTACGGCGGCGAGGCATCAGGGCGCCTCCGGGGGCTCTGGCTGGGAGGCGTCGTTGTCTTCGCCGGGGTCGACCAGCCGGAGTCTACCGACGATGTAAAGATGGCAGTATTCCTGACACTCGTGCAGGAAATCCTCTTCCTTCTTGACCAGCCATGTGAGCAGCAACTGCACGGTGACTGCTGCCAGCAGTCCAAGCAGCGTTGTGTCAAACGCGGTCGAGAGGCCGCCGGTCACGCCACGCAGGGCCGCCGTCAGTTGGGAGATGTCCTTGGCCTGCGCCATGACGTTGGTGAAGCCCCCGATCGATGTGGATAGGCCGAGAACCGTGCCGATGAAGCCGAAAACGGGGATCGCCCACACAAAGCCCTTCATGAGGGAGTAACTCGAGACCATGCGGTCTTCGTCGTTTCCCGCCTGCGTCACGAGAATGTCGGACACGTCGGAGATGCGACCGATATTGCTGAGGTTTGAGAGGGCCAGCTCAATGCGGTTGAGTAGTATGAAGTGCTTTGGGTTGTCCACCAGGCTGTCCATGCGCCGAAGGACGATCTGGGCAGTCCTGGGTGCCAGCACGAAGTCGCGCGACTGGGGGACGATCATGAGTTGCAAGGGGCGACGCTGGACCCTGAGTTTGAGGAGCTTGAAGAAGAGTATTGAAAGCGACCAGTAGGCCAGGAACGTGATGACGTACTGGACTGGCCCACGGTTGAGGAAGACTTGCCCGACCATGGAATCGCGGACGAGACACATGCCAGTGAAGGTGATGCCAGTGAAGAACATCCCAACAATGGCGGACAGGAAAGCATTGGCGTCGGTGAACCTGCCGGCCTTGAACCCCAGCCGGGCCTCGGGATCAAGGTGGTGCCAGACGAGGATGCTGTCGGGCGTCCTACCCAGCTCACTCGCGTTCAAAGCCCCATCTCCGGTGTTCCCAGCCTTTGCCATTGTCTCATCTCCCCTTCTTGGCGCTATCGAGGTCTCTGTTCGTTGTCGACTTGCTGACAACCAGGGTTCCGGCCAGCAGATCGTGCAGGGCTTGGCGACGCTGTGTGAGTACCGCAACCAGGCAGCCCAAGCCACAAGGCAGGACGGACAGGAGCTTGGCGAAGAACCGCAACGACGCCCGCGCCAAGGTCAAGCGCATACCGCTTTCATCCGTCACCCGGATACCCAGGGCGATCTTCCCGAGGGTAGCTTGGTGGATCGAGGCCTCCATCAGTGCATGATATACCCAGCACAGGTAGATCCCGGCGACGATGACCACCAGGACGTGCCTTGTCTCTGTGCCCGCCAGGTTCTGTCCGAGCAAGGATGAGAGCAGCACGCCGCAGCCACCGGCGAGAGCGATCAGCACTAGGTCAAGGAGGAAGGCCGCTGTCCGGGCCACGAGACTCGGATAGCAGGGGAGAGCATCCCCCGTGACCTCGGCTGCTGACTGCCATGCGATTGGCGTCTGGAACTGAGGGAAGTCACCCAGCGTTCGCCACTCGACCTCACTGTCCATCCTGGCCACATCCCCCAACTGGACCTGCGCCCGGGCCAGCATCTCAAGAAGCCGCGACTGGTTGAATGGGCCCGCCTCACGGCCGTTCCGGTCCAAGGACCATGTCGGCCCCTCTTCTGTGCGCGGCTTGGTCTTCAACTCCGGGGGACGCCCTCCAACTCCTAGCATCTCCCGCCGGCCGGGTATCCCTAGGGTTGGCGGGGGGGGCGGCATGGACTCGGATTTCGGTGTCTGGAGCTCCTCGCACTCAGAGAGCTGCCGCCATGACCTCCGGTCCGTGGACAGCTGGTGCATTCGGGTGATCTTGCCGGAGTCTAGCATCTGGAGGATCTGGGCCGCTTCATAGGGGCCCGTTACCTGACCTTGCCAGCGTATATGATAGGCCATAGCACCCCACCTTCTCGGTGTCGCGTCACGGGGCCCCAGGTTGGGGCGGTCGCGGCCAACATGGCAACCCCATCAGTGCCTGCTGCAGCAGCGCCACGTCGACCTTGTGTCGTGCCGCTGCCGCCTCCAAGACCCCGGAGTTCGTCAGCGGCTCGCGCGGCGCAAATAGGGGTTCGCCGGGCAGAAGGGCGACCGAACCTGTGACGGGGGGCTCGCCAGCACCCGAGACCCCGGCCTCGACAACCTGCATCCGGGCGCCCTCGCGGCCCGGTCGCAGCACCCATATCGCTAGTGGCTTGCGGTTGCGCAGAGACGGCTGGTTCTGCCCGTCTATGGGAACCTGCCCCACCCATACCACGCCCCGAGACAGGGCGGCGTCCAAGAGAGCCGCCCGCTGCTTCTGCTCGAGCGTCACGCTATCGACGCTGAACCGCTGGGCCGCGAGCAGGTGAATCGACTTCACCCGTGCCGTATCGTAGTCGGGTGTCCGCGTGCAGAGCCAGGCCACCCCCTGATTGATCGTGGCGACGTCCTTTTGCAGCTTCACAATGGGGCCGGGCAGCTCTGGTGATATAGCGCCCAGGTCTCTGGCCAACTCCCCGAGCAACTGTGTCTTCAGGTATGGACAGATATCCTTGTCGTCGATGAGTTCGCGGATCTTCGTTACCATGTAGCCCGGCAAGTCGTCGTCCTCTGCCGGCATCTCCGACGCCATTTTCCGCAGGAAGGCGCAGTGCGGCATCTTGTCGATGGACAGCGCAAATAGCGCCCTCTCGTCTTGCACGTCCGCGAACTCCGGCGCGGCATCGTCTTCGGTCGGGACGTAGTAGGCGCCTCGCCGCACCCACATTCCCGAGATTCTGACGCTACCGCCGACACAGGCCACCTCACGCTTCGCCGTGTTCCACTGCTGCGCAAGGTCGGTGTCATCGGGCCAACGCAGATACCCGTCCTGACTCACCGAGTCGCAGTCGATGACTTCTACACCATTCACCTCCGCGACCTGCCTGCCCTGCTGGAACGTGATGCGCCACAGTCTCCCTAGCAGGTCATTCCGGGCCCGCATAGACGCCCCTTCGCGCACCGAGGTCGACGCCTCTGCCCTAGCCTGGACGCCCGTCGCGTAACGCTTCACGACGTCGGACCAGAAGTAGTTCTCGCCCCCCACCTGCGCTACCAGTTCGGTCAGGGCCGCGGTGGCCGCCCCGCCGGGGTCCGCAACGCTCGGGGGCAGGCCTTTGAATGCACCGAAGAGAAGGTAGTCTCCCTTCGCCGCCACAACCTTGGCGATCCCCGATGTGGAGGGGTCGTCCGGGTAGGTCGCCGCATAGAGTGCAAGCGCCTCGAAGTAGCCCGGGAGGTCTGTAGCGGAAACGACGTCCTCCGTGGTCTTGAGCCTCTCCTCGATCGCTTTCCGTCGGTGCTCGAGCTGCACCTGCACCGCCTCCAGCCCTGGCCTCAACTCGGGGGACAGGTTGGGCCGCTCGCGGAGCTTCTGGATCGCTTCCCTCGTGCCGTCTGCGTCGAGCAATCCCTGCTTCAGGCCCTCCACCGAGGAGCTCGCGGTGCCTAGGCCTTGGACCTTCTCCCGGGCATCACTCAGGTCGCGGACGAAGGCTCCGTCAATCCTCTGCTGCCAGACGCTCCGCGCCGCCTCCCACTCCAGGCGGATCGTCGCGTAGTCCTCCTTCTGTTTCTCCCCAAGATCGCGATCCCGCATCGTGAAGAGTTCATGTGCGCCATCTGGCCACTTGATGATCTGGCCGTCCTCGCTTTCCCAGCCCCGGCCGCGGAGGCCTTTCAGTTCGTCCACAACCCTCTCGGCCCTGCGCTGGTTCTCGTCGATCTGCGTCCTCAGAACGGTGAGCTGCGTGTCAAGGGCAAGGAATGCGGGCCATTTCCAGATGAGAGGATGGTCTGTGCGGAGATGCCGCAGTTTTTCGTCAGAAGCCGTGAAAGAATCGAGGATGGCGGATAATCAGTCTCATTCGAGGGTGCCAGCGGAGGGGGCTCGGTACCCGTGGGGGGGACCGGCCCTGGATGGCCGGGAGAGTCGGCGGCGGCGGGGGCGCGCGGGGACACC
>CAIZKT010000120.1:0-7906 GCA_903933565.1 uncultured Victivallales bacterium
AGCAGCTAATGACTTTGGGGCAATGCTTTCTGTGCGTACGGCACCGGATCATGCTTTCTGTGCGTACGGCACCGGATCGTACGGCACCGGATCATGCTTTCTGTGCGTACGGCACCGGATCGTACGGCACCGGATCACGGCACCGGATCCAATGCTTTCTGTGCGTACGGCACCGGATCCAGGCACCGGATCCAAGCGTAATTCCCCTCGGATTTTCCGGGCGGTAGGCGCGAATGCCAGACGCCGCGGAGCGCTGAAAGCGCGGCCATTCCTCAGCCCAGGGCAACGCCCTGGGAATGGAATCCAAAACGAGATTGAGCCCTGCCGGGGCGGCATGCCGACAGTTTACGACCCCAAATGGTGAGAAAGCGGCGTCAAGCCGCCGACAGTCCAAAGCCTGTCTGGCTGCGCCAGGCGGTATCATACTGCACCCCAACCACGTGTGGTGCTTTTGAGTGCGGTGGCTCGACACCGCTTTCGGAGCGCGAAACGCGACCGAGTTTGGTTATCTTAGCGCCCATGGGACGCTGCCCTGGGCTGAGGGATGGCGCCCCTTCGGGGCTAAAGAGTCCATGACTGAGCCTCCTGCGTGCGGGGTCCGACGTGGTGAGAACTCGGGGCCGGGCATTCGGGTTCCGTCCTTCCGACAATCTGGTCATGCACCCGTCGGCGGCAGTGGGCTTTGCCTCTGGCTGCCCAGGGCGCACATTACAAGCGCGCCTGATGATGGCGCCGGGGCCGTCCGGTGGCGGCAGGGTGGTGGTTCAGACGCGGCCAGGAGAGCACGATGAAGCGTTTGCATAGATGGATGCGGGGTTTGGCGGTCCTCGGTGGGCTGGCCTCGGGCTGGCAGGCGGCCCCGGCGGCGGAGGCCACGGCCTACCGCAGTCACGGCATGGCCATGCACGGTGACCTGAAGTACCCGTCCGACTTCACCCACTTCGACTACGTCCAGCCGGACGCGCCCAAGGGCGGCGCCGTACGCCTTGGCGCCAGCGGGGGCTACGACTCGTTCAACGGCTTCATCTTGCGCGGCAGCGCCGCCGACGGGCTGGAGTTGCTCTATGACACGCTGCTGGTCGAATCGGCCGACGAGCCCTTCTCCTCCTATGGGCGGCTGGCGGAGGCCATGGAAGTCCCGGCGGACCGCTCATGGGTCATCTTTGATCTGCGACCCACAGCGCGCTGGCACGATGGCGCCCCGGTCACCGCCGACGATGTCATCTTCACCTTCAACACGATGCTGGAAAAGGGGCACCCGACTTTCAAGTTCTACTACAAGAGCGTCAAGGCCGTGGAGAAGCTCGGAGAGCGGCGGGTGAAGTTCTCTTTCAGCCCGGACGAGACGAACCGGGAGATGCCCCTGATCATCGGCCAGATCGCCGTCCTGCCCAAGCATTACTGGCAGAGCCGCGATTTTGCGGCCACCACCCTCGAACCCCCTCTCGGCAGCGGCCCCTACCGCATCAAGGCCTTCGAGGCGAACCGCTACATCACCTACGAACGCGTGCCGGACTGCTGGAGCGCCGCGGTCCCCGTCTGCCGGGGAGCCTATAACTTCGGGGAGATCACCTATGAGTACTTCCGGGACGAGGTGGTTCTGCTTGAAGCGTTCAAGGCTGGGAAACTCGACCTCCACGTCGAGAGCATGGCCAAGAGCTGGGCCACGGCCTACGAGCTGCCGGCGGTCCGGCAGGGGGTCATGCTCAAGCAGGAGATCCCGCACCAGCGCACCGCTGGCATGCAGGCCTACGTCTTCAACCTGCGGCGGCCACTGTTCCAGGACCGGCGCGTCCGGCAGGCGCTGGCCTGCGCCTTCGATTTCGAACTCAGCAACCGGAAGTTCTTCTACGAGTCCTACACGCGTTGCCGCAGCTACTTCGGCAACTCGGAACTGGAAGCCAAGGGGCTGCCGGTCGGCGAGGAGCTGGAGGTTCTGCGCCAGTTGGACGGGCAGTTCCCAGGCCAGGTGCCGCCGGAGGTCTTCCAGCAGGAGTACAACCCGCCCGCCACGGGGGCCTGGACCGACGAGAAGGAGCACAGCCGGGCCATGCGGCTGAACCTGCGCCAGGCCGCTGAACTGCTCAAGCAGGCCGGCTGGGCGGTGCGCCCCGCCGACCGCAAGCTGGTCAGCGAGGCCGTTCGGGACGCGAAGGGCGAACTCATCCCTTTCGCCTTCGAGGTCCTTCTGGTCAGTCCCGCTTTCGAGCGCATCACGCTGCCCTATCTGCAGGAGCTGGAGAAGCTCGGCATCCAGGCCACGGTGCGTACCGTCGACTCGGCGCAGTACCAGAACCGTGTCGACGCCTATGACTATGACATGGTGGTCCAAACCTGGGGCCAGTCGCAGTCTCCCGGCAACGAGCAACGCGACCTGTGGACTTCGAGCGCCGCTGCCACCTCTGGCAGCCGCAACCTTGCCGGCATCCGCAACCCGGCGGTGGACAAGGCCGTGGACCTGGTGATCCAGGCCGCCGACCGCAAGAGCCTGGTGCAGCGTACCCGGGCCCTGGACCGCTTGCTGCAATGGGGTCACTACGTCGTGCCGCAGTGGTACTACGGACGCGATCGGGTGGCCTACTGGGACCGGCTCGGACGGCCGCGCGTCGTGCCTTTGCGGGGCGGCGTTGACATCATGACCTGGTGGGTTGATCCCACCCAAGCGGCCAGCTTCGAGCAGCGCTTCCGGGCGCTGAAGTAGCTCGATGGTCCGACCCGGACTGGAGCCGGGAGGTCTGCCTAACCCCGCAAGGCACGCAGTAGCGCGGCGCCGTTCTCTATGAGCGCCTCAGCAATGCCAGCCTTGAACTTGGAGCTGCGCGCCTCATACCCGCCCTCGCCGTAGGCGTCCTGCGTGGGGAAGTACGCCTCGCAGCCGTTGGCACAGCAGCAGTAGAGCGTCAGCGCGTAGGGCGAGGCGGCCTTGACCTGGCGACCGATCTCGGTGAAGGGCTCGCCGGGGGCGCCGGTGATGGCGATGTCGCCGAACGCGAGGGCGCTGAGGTAGAGTGTGATCTGGTCGGGGCCGTGCTCCAGGCGCTTGCGGGTGTAGGCCTCTGCAACGAGGGTCACGACGCCCATGCCCGTCTCCGGGATCTCCGCGTCGCGCCCGGCTTCATGCAGCTCGATGATCTTCTCCGCCTCACGCACCAGCGCCGCGCCGACGCGGCTCGAAGGCACCTCGAGGGTCCGCTGCTGGTAGGCGACGCGGTCCCCCGCGACGGCCTCGGTCTTGCCGTACATCTGCAACACGGCGCCGGCGATGCTGCGGCCCATGTGCTGAGCGTGCTCGTAGCCGCCGTTGGCATCCCACGCGGGTGCGTTGACATTGATATGGTTCGTGTCGCCCTGGGCGCCGTTAAAGTAGACGCAGCGGGTGTTGCCCAACGCGCTCTCCAAGGTCGTGCGCACAAAGCCCGGGAAGTCAGCGGAGAAGAAGTTGCCGCCAATCACGTCGGGATGGACCTGGAAGTTGACCAGCAGGATCTCCGGCGCGTTCTCGCGCTTGATTCTGACCAGTTGCACGGTCTCATCGGGCGCGCCGATCGGCCCCGCGACCTGCGGGTTGCGGCGGCCAGGATTGGTGCGCGTCGTGCCGTCCTTCATGCGGAAACGGCGAATGAACGCGATGCCCTCGAGCGGGTGGCGCGCGATGCCGACGACCGCGGGCATCAGGTCCGCGACAGCCAGCGCGGCCGCGTCCGCCATCCGGCGGAACAGGATCTCGTTGTAGGACGGATCCTTCGCGTACAGGCCGTCGTAGACCACGGGGCCGGTGTGCGTGTGCGTGCAGGCCAAAAACACCGCCGCGTAGGGCAGCGCGGCGCGTTGCGCGATGAGCTTGCGGCAGACGTCACACTCTTCCTGGTTGATGCCGATGACGTCGAGACTCAGCGCGACCGCGGTATGCTCGCCGTCGCTGAAGGCGACCGCGTTCACATACAGCGGGTCACGGATGCCTGCCGCGCGCCGCTCGTTGTAGTAGCCCTGCATGAAGACGCCGAACGGCGGCGTCACGTCGAGGCGGGCGAACCCTGCTTTCAGCATGTGCGGCCCTTTCTCCATCGGGCGGCGAAAACTGGCTGCCTCGGATTGCCGCCGCCGGGCTTGGGCGTGGCCCCCGCTGCGGGGGTCCAGCGCTTCCGAGGCCAGAACGGTACAGCCTCGGGGGTCGGGTGTCGAGAGTGGCTGGCGAGAATCTGGGCTAAGGATAGGGGAAGCTCTTGCAGAACCCCGTGTCTGGCCCTGGAGCCCGCGATGCCATCGCCCGTTCCGGGCGGGTTCGCGGTGCCCGCCGTCGCAAGACCCCCATGTACGGCGGAAGCCCCGGCAGTGCCGGTACGGACCGCCGACTCCAGGCGAGAGGCTGGTGAGCCGAGGGTTCTGCAAGAGCCTCAGGGGGTTGAACTCTGTGCCTTACTCATGTAGTCTCAGGGCTGGCAATCTCGACCCGAGCGCAGGAGTTTCTGCCTGTCCGCCGTGGGTCCGCAGCGCAAAGAAGAGCTTTGTAGCCTTGGGGAGAACCAGAGCCATGAAACGCCGTGACGGGTTGACGAAACGGGCGGTCGTTTGGTCCTGTGCCCTAGGCTTACTCTTGACGGTGCCGGCCCAGGCGGCCGACGCTGGACTCGGCACAGAGGCAGCGCAGTTGCTCAAGGCGTGGGGACGAGACCAGGGCCTGTGCGCGCTGCTCGGGGTGGGCGCGCCGGAGGCGGTGCAACTGGCGACGGACCTGGGCGCTAGCGGCCGGGTCCTGGTCCACGGCATTGCGCTGGATGACGCCTCCCTGGCACGGGGGCGGGCAGGCGTCAGCGCGCGGGGCTGCGACGGCGCGGTCACGATCGAGCGTCTGCCGCTGCAGCCGCTGCCCTACCGCAACAACCTGGTCAACCTGCTGGTGGTGCCGGACCTCGCGGCGGCAACCGCGGCGGGCTACACCGAGGCCGAGGCACGGCGCGTGCTGGCGCCCTGGGGCAAGCTCTGCGTCCGCGAGCAAGGGCAGTGGCGCGTGTCGGGCAAGGACATGACGCCGGGAATGGACGAATGGACGCACAACGTCCACGGCCCCGACGGCAACCGGGTGTCGCAGGACACCAGCATCACCTTCCCGGTGGGCTACCGCTGGAACGGCGGGTTGCCGTTCAATATCGATAACAGCAAGCGCACGGAGAACCGCTACGCGAGCACTCGCGCCATGGCCCTGGCCGACGGACGCTGCTTCACCTTTTCCGACTCCGTGCTTGAGAATCTGCGCGGAGCGCACTTCCTCGGCGAAGAGCTTGACCAGTACGTGACGGCGTGCGACGCCTTCAGCGGGATGCTGCTGTGGCGCAAGCGCATCGGCCGCGTGTACTACGGCGGCTTGTGGTACATGAACATCGCGCCGTTCGCCGCGGTGGGTGACCGCGTCTACACCGCTTCCGAGCAGGGCACGCTGCTAGTGCTTGACGCGGCGACCGGCGAGACCGTGCGCACGGTCGCCACCACCTACCCGCCGGGCGAAATCCTGGTGGACCAGGGCGTGCTGGTCGTCGCCACCTGGCTGGGCGGCACCTGGCTGGGCGAGAGCAAGGTCAACGTTTACGAACGGATTCGGATGCACAGCGGCGTCAGCGCCGGTGCGCTCGAAGCCTACGATGCGGCCAGCGGCCAACGGCTGTGGCAGGTCCCGAGCCTGGCCACCTCCATCCGCAGTGCGGACGGGGTCGTGTTCGCCTCCCTGCGCGAAGGCCCGGATCTGCTCGAGGAGAGCCAGCGCCTCCCGCCCCCCAAGCCGAAGGCGTCGGCGCCCGTCCCTGCCGCCGTCCCCGCCGCCCCGCTTGCGGTTCAGGAGCCACCGCCGAAGCGGCCGCCCCAGGGGATTGTTGCCTTCGATCTGAAGACCGGCACGCAACGGTGGCAGGTCAAAGCTGAGCAGATCTCGCCGAAGAGTTTCGAGACCGACAGCATGCGGGTTGACACGGCTGGCCTGGGCGTGGTGACGGTGGTGCTGGGTCAGCTCTCGAGCGAGAGTAAGTCCACCGTTCTGTCCGCCAGGTCCGGCGAGTGCCTGATTCCGGTTGTGAGCGGGCTGCCGGTGCTGGTTGACGGTGCGCTGCATGCCGGCGGAAAGAGGTACGATCCGGCAACCGGGAAGGAACAAGGGCCGTCCCCGTACTCGCTCGGGGGAACGGTCTGCACGCCGAGTTACATCGCCGGAGACATCATCGTCCGCAATCGCGGTTGCAGCTTCAGCGTGGGCGGAAAACCGGTCACCTATGCCGGCGCCCGGGGCGCCTGTGGCACGGCATCGGTTCCAGCGTATGGCGCGTTCTACACGCCGCAGAACTGGTGTACCTGCTGTCCCCCCCAGATTTCGGGGTTCATCTGCTTTGGACCGATCGGCAGCGAACCGACGGCAGCGCAGATGACCGCTGCCCCCGTCGTCGAGCAGGGTCCGGCCTTCGCGGCGGCCCTCGGCGCCGGGGTAGGTGACGAGGCCAAGGAGTGGCCCATGGTCAGGCGCGACGCGACGCGCAGCAGCGCCACGGCGGCGGCCGTTCCCGCCAAGCTGGACCTGAAGTGGCAGCGGGCGATTGCGTCGCCGAAGCTGGACAGTCTGGTGGCCGCAAACTGGCGCGAGTTCCTGAACAGCGCCCTGACCGCACCGACCGCTGCCGGTGGGCTGGTCACGACGGCCGTCATGGACGCCAATCAGGTCGTGGGGCTGGACCTGGCCAGCGGCGAGATCAGGTGGCGGTTCACCGCGGGCGCCAGGGTGGATTCGTCCCCGACCCTCCATCGCGGGCTCTGTCTGTTCGGCGCCCACGACGGCTATGCCTACGCCCTCGACAGCCGCAATGGCCAGTTGAAGTGGAAGGCGCGGTTGGCGCCCAACGACGAGCGCATGATGTCCTACGGCAAGATTGAGTCGCCCTGGCCGGTGGTAGGCTCGGTCCTGGTGACCGACGGCATGGCCTACGCCTCAGCCGGCCGGAGCCAGGGCTCGGACGGCGGCATCGTGGTCAGGGCGCTGTCGCCCCAGACCGGTGCCGTGGCGTGGTCCAAGGCTCTTCCCCCCACCGGGAATATGCCCGCTTTACGCCGGAATGACCTGCTCTTCAGGATGCCCGACGCGCTGCAGCTCATGGTCACGCGCCTGGATCCCAAGACCGGCGAACTCCGGCCCAATCCGACTCGCGAGGTCCACGAATACCAGGACAAGCTCGCCAACACCGCTAGACGTCTCGCGCAGCTCAAGGAGCAGTTGGCGGCGGCGAAGGACGGCAATCCCAAACTCCAGGAGCAGATCGCCAAGCTTGAGGAGGAGCAGAAAACCTTGATCGCCAGCCGACCCGTCGGCGAGATCGCGCCGTTCGTGGGTGGCGGTAGCCGGGGCTCCGAGGGGTACGCAGACTGGAACTGGCCGCGACTCGGGACCCGCAAGTTCGTGCAGATGAACTACGGCAACCTCGGCGGCACCCTCTTGAGTTGGGACCCGACGGCGGTGTGCAGAATGAACGGCGACCGGCAGGTCTCGCTGTACGCGCTGCCGAAGATCGGCGGCGTCGGCGAGAAGGCGCCCGGGACGCCGGACTGGTCCGCGACGCTACCCCCGACACACCAGATCACCGCCCTGGTCCTCTGCCAGGATGGCGTGGTGGCCGCCGGTGGCGTGTATGCGGCGGACCCAGCAACCCCGGCCAAGGGGTTCGTGACGGTTCTGTCACGGGATGCGGGCAAGATCACGGTCGAGCGGCTCTTCGACGCGCCGGTGGTCTACAACGGCATTGCCGTCCTGGACAAGCAGGTCTGCGTCGCGCTCGACAATAGCTCAATCTGCCTCGTCGGCGAGTGAGCCGGCCGCGGGGCGGCGCTGGGCGCAAGTCAGCTCCGTAGGGGTTTGCTTGTATGAGACTTGCAGCAA
>CAIZKT010000121.1:0-9293 GCA_903933565.1 uncultured Victivallales bacterium
CCATAACCATTCTATTCCCAGGGCGTTGCCCTGGGCTGGTATGGCAGCGCGCCTTCAGCGCTTCAGACGGACTCTCTGATTGCACAGGTCGTTTTTTCACGGCTTCTGAGTGGTTACCCCAAAAAGAAACCGCCCTGCGTCAGGTCGGCGCTACCCGTTCCTTGGCCAGGATGATGAAGGTGATCAGACTGACGACGAAGGTCGGCATCTCGAAACCGCTCCACCATGGCAATAGCACCCCGCCAAGGAATAACCCCGCGCCAGCCCCCAATAGGTCCACCGCAAACAAAGCCCCGCCCTCGCCAACGCCGTCCCCTGCGGCGCTACGGCGCGCAAAGACATAGCCCAAGCCCGCCCCCGCTGCCGCTACCAGTCCCAAAAGCAGCGCCAGCATTAGCCCCCCGGGCCAATGCTGCAGCGAGGCGTACAGTGGAAACAGCGCCGCGGGGATCCAGGCGAGGCCGGCGGCCGCCCAGTCCGCCACCTGTCCACGGGGCATCTTTGTGCCGCCCAGGATGCCGACCAACGAAGCCGCACTCAGCAACGCCACGGCCCAGAACGCCTCCCCCGTCAACGATTGGTATAGATAGAGCGCGAGAATCAGCGTCAGCGTGGCACTCCACGCCGCCCAGAAAACCCCCCGCAGCCCTCGCCCCCGGCGGCCCAGCGCCCCCGCCGCCAGTAACCCGGCAAGCACACCCATGCAGGACGCCGCGCCGCGCTCCCGAAACAGCCATTGCCACCAGCCCGGGGCATCCTCGACCAGCCGACCCCGAAACTGCAAGAAGCGAAAGTAGGCCCGCGGCGCCCACACCCGGTTCGCTGGCGCTCCCGACCCTGCGGACGTCGCCGCGGCCGGGGCGCCCGCCAACTCGCCCAGCGACACCGCCCCCGCTCCGCTCAGGATGCCGAGCGCCTCAGCCAGAACCCCCGGGGCCGCGCCCGTGACACCTTCCGGAGGTTCTTGCAGAGCCCCCGTCTTGCCGACGCCTCGCCCTCCAGCCGCTAGACGCCGGGCCGCCGCCTCTCGGTCCAACCGCGTCATGGACGCCACCAGCAACGTCCAGCCCACCTGCGTGCGCAGTTCGCAGAACGCGGGAAACACCGTGCGGAGGGCCTGCGCCACGGTCTCGATGTACGCTTCCTGCACCGGATGCGTAAAGCCAGGCGCCGCCGGCAGCGCAATCACGAAGACACCGCGCGGCGACAGTCGCGGCCGCACCAGTGCCGCGAACTCTTGGGTCAGCGGCCGATTGGCCTGCAACCCTCCTGGTCCGGGCGACAGCACCGCCACCAAATCCCAGCCAGCCCGGTCAGGTTGCAGGGTGCGCGCGCTGAAGCGCAGCGGCCGCCCGCCGGGGACGCTGCCGCCCAAGTGCCGGCAGACGAAGGCCACGGCCAGGGGATCCGTCTCCAGAAACCGCGGCGATTCGACCCACGGCGCCGCGCTAAGGACGGGTCCAAAGCCAGCCCGCAAGGCATGGATGAAGACCGCCCGGTCACAGCCCCCAGGCAACGCTTGCAGAACCGCCGCCACCGCGGCGCGCGCCGCCGTATACTCCGGAAGCGGCCAGGGCGTACCGTTCTCGTACACCGCGGGCTGTCCGGCCTCGTCCCGCACCGCCACCAAGGAGACAAAAGGCGTGTTCACCGCGGCCTCGATGTGCCCCTGCCTTAGACGCAGGCGCAGTGACAACTTCTCCAGCGCCTGTCCGGGACTGCTCAGGGGCAGGACCACCATGACCAAACCTGTCAGCACTCCGGCCACCCTACGCTCCCAGCGCACCGCCAGACCCACCCCCCAGACCACGGCCAGCAGCGCCAAACCAAGCAGGAAGGGACAAGCCAAGGCGCCAAGCTGAAACTCCACCGCGCACGCCAGGCCGGCCGCCAGCCCTCCGGCCACTTCCCAGCCGTACGCCCGTGGCGCCCCCAGCCCCGGGGTCTCCGCCAGAAACCACGGAAAAAGCATGCCCCCAAGCAGGCACGGCGGCGCCAGAAAAAGCGGAATCAGCAGGTAGGAGTGGAAAGGGATGACCTCCATGGCGCCCCAGGCACGGACGGCCAGGAAGACCGCGATCCCGACCAGGCTGTAGGCGGCAAGCCCCCACCGGCCAACCCACGGCGGCCCCCCTTTGGACGATGCTGCAAGCAAGGCTCCCGCGGCTGTCAGTACGGTCCAGGCGGCCAGGGCAAACCCGAAGGTCAAGTCGCTGCCGTACAGGACACTGTACAACTCGCGCAACAGCACAACCTGCACCGACAGCGTCAGGAATCCGAGTAGGAAGAACCTTGTGCCCAGGGGTACGGCAGCGCCTGGCGGCGAGGGCTCTGTCGGCGAACTCGCGATATGGACTGCGGGGGTGGTTCCGCTTGGATAACAAGCCTCTGCCGCCGCCCTCCAAAACGCCACACGTTGTTGTGGCGAAGTATGATACCGCGTGGCGTAAGCGCCGCGCTTTGGACTGCGGCGGCTGGACGCCGCTTTGGCTCCAGAGGAGCCGGACGCGAGTCTACTCATTCAACCTTGTTCATCCAGGCCCGATTCCGACCCCGACCCCGATTTCTTCACCGCTTCTGAGCCGCAGTCGTGACCACCATCCCCTGCCCCCTCCGCCTTCCTTGCCTTGAGACGGTCTAAGACCGCCAACTCAGAGGCGCGACTGGCTGCCCACGCCATCCTCCGACAGGCGGTCCGCGTCTTCCACCGAGACGGCGCGCCCCTCGATAATTCCGGCATCGTCGTCAGGCGCGGCGGCGCCCCGTCGGCCCGCCACCGTGACCCGAGGCAGCAGCCGACGCTTGCACCACCACAGCAGCAGCCGACGCACCACGTACCGCGTCGGCGGCAGCAGCAGCAGGAAAGCGGCGACGTCGGTGAGGACGCCAGGGATAATCAGCAGTAGCCCCGCCAGCAGGATCAACGCCCCATCCATCAGGGCGGCACTGGGCATCTGGCCGGCCGCCAGTTCGCGCTTGATGCGCTGGACCGTACGCCACCCCTGCCACTTGGCCAGCCAGAGGCCGGCCAGCCCCGTCGCCAGCAGCATGGCGAGAGTCGGCCCGATTCCCCACCGCCGATTCAGCAGGACCAATACCCACACCTCCAGGACCGGCACAACCAGGAACCCCAGGCCGAGGACCCATAGCGCGAAACGCATGCTTCCCTCACTCCCCCAGGCCGCCCGGCGGCGCCGCGGCGGAAACCGTAGCGCAGACCCAGACCGCGGCGCCGTAGTGGGCGCTTAACCGTGCCGCGATGGCCGGGCCGACACCCTCCTGGCAGAGGCCGTAAACGGTCGGACCGCTGCCTGAGACATGGGCGCACAAACAGCCCTGCGCCAGTAGCGCATCGCGGAGCAGACGTACCAGCGGAAACTTATCCAGCACAGCGTATTCCAGGGCGTTGTAGGTCAACGCCGCCACGGCTACGACACTAGCGCCAGCCAGGGCCGCCAACATCTCCTCCAGGGGTGGAGCGGCCGGCACGGGCACCCGCCCGCGATGGGCGTAAGCCCAGGCGGCAGAAACCGGAAAACGGGGGTTGACCAGAACCACCCCGAGGCGCTGGCCGCAGGCCACGGGGGTCAACACCTCGCCAATACCGCGACCCAGCGCGGGTTCCGGGTGCAGGAAGAAGGGCACATCGGCGCCCAGACGCGCCGCCAAGCAGGCCAGGCGGGCGGACGATACCGCACCCGGATACCGGCGCTTCAACGCCAGCAATACCGCCGCCGCATCCGAGCTGCCGCCCCCAAGCCCAGCCGCCACCGGAATACGCTTCTCCAGGACCAGGCGCCAAGCCGGCTCCAGGCCGACTTCCTGGACGAACGCTACCGCCGCTTTCCAGCACAGGTTCTCCGGCCCGTCGGGGACCCCCGGGTGGCCACAGGTAACCCTCAATTCGCCCGGACTCCCAGCCTCCAGCGTGATCATGTCGGCCGGCGCGGCCAAGGGCATGAACACGGTGGCGATCTCATGATACCCATCGCGGCGCCGACCCACCACGTCCAGGTACAGGTTGATCTTGGCGATGGCGAGAGCGCGAGAGGTCATGAGTCACTGCCCCAGGGCAAGCCGGACGGCCAGGTCTTCCGGAAGCCCGGCGCGGCGGATGCGCAGCTGGGCAGCCTCGACGTCGTACGGGACGCGCAACACCCGGACCGAGCGGACTTGCGTGTCGTAGAGCACCACGCAGGCACGCGGATCGTTGTCACGCGGCTGCCCCACGGCGCCGACTCCGATGGTCACCCTCTGTCGCCGGGGTAGAATCACGTTGCGCAGAATATCGAGAGACGGTCTTCGCCCAGCTCTATGCGCGATATACACCGGCACGTGCGAATGACCGCAGAAGCTCAGATTGCCGGGCTGAAACAGAAAATTCTGGATCGCGGTGCGCTCGTTCAGGATGTAGGGCCACTGCGGGGTATACACGTGGGAAGCGTGAACCATCGTGAACCCTTGTTCCTGGCGCACATAGGGTAAAGCCCGCAACCAGTCGATCAGGTCCTTTGAGAGCTGACTCCGGTTCCAGAGTATCACCTCTTTGGCTTCCGGCCGGATGTGCCACCGGCCGCCATCCTCGTGGGTGGTGTAGTCGTCATGGTTGCCACGGACCGAGGGGATCCCCAGATCACGCACCAACTCGACGCACTGGCGCGGCGAGGCGCCGTAGCCCACAATGTCGCCCGTGCAGAAGATCCGCTGGATGCCGAGGCTGCTGAGCGTCCGCAACACGGCCGTCAGCGCTTCGATATTCCCGTGGATGTCCCCAATTACGGCGGTGTACATGCCTTATACCCTACTGCCATGACGTATTGGCCGCACCGCAAAATGGCCGAGACGGGTGTTTTCGATACGGCCACACCTGCACCAAGGCCAGCCCGAGGCTATAGTGTGCTCACTATGAACGAGCCTCTCAGCCCGGCACCGTCACATTCCGTAGCCCAGGTGGATAGCGCGCACCGCCAGAGCCCGGATTTGCCCGTGGCAAAAGTGTCCCGACTGGCGGTCTTCGGCGGGTCCTTTGACCCCATTCACAATGGGCATCTCTCCTTGGCCCAGGCGGTGGTGGATGCGGGCCTGGCCGATGAGGTCCTCTTCGTGCCAGCACGCCGCCCCCCCCACAAATCCACTCGCGATCTGAGCGCTGGCCTGCACCGGGTGGAGATGATCCGTCTCACCCTCGAAGCCCACCCCGCCTTCAGTGTCTCCGACATCGAAATGGAGCGCGGCGAGGGCTTTTCCTATACCTTCGACACGCTGTCCGTGCTCCGCCAAGTGTTCCCCGAGCATGAACTGTTCTTTCTCATGGGCATGGACAGCCTGCGGGAGTTGCACTGTTGGCACAAGGCCGGCGAGTTGGTGCAACACTTCGGCTTCCTCGTCTACCCCCGTCCCGGAGTGTCCTGCCCAAGCCTGGCTGAACTCTCGGACCGCTTCGGGGCGCGCAACGGCAGGAGGCTGCTGGATTCCGTCAAGAGCGAACTCCCCCCGTTCCCCTTCTCCTCCACGGAGGTCCGCGGCGCGTGCGCTCAGGGGTCCGACCTATCCCGCTACTGCCCCGAGGTGGTCTGCCGTTACATTGCGGCGCAGGGGTTGTACAGCGCTTCCTCCAAGGCGCAGACCAGCCGCGGCACAGCAACGTAGCCGCGCCGTCAGGCAGCCTCATCGGGGCGACTGAAACCGGCTGAAGCCTCTACTGCGTGAGGCTCTTGCAGAACCCCGCCTCCAGGGGATTACGGCGGAGACCGCCGGCTCCAGGGGATGGCGTTATCGTGCGCGGTGCGGCCTGGAGCCCGCGATGCCAAGGACCCGCAGGGGCACGGTTCGCGGTATCTTGAGCCAGACGCGGAGGCAGGCGATACGGCGGAGACCGCCTCCAGGAGGATACGGCGGAGACCGCCGGCTCCAGGGGATGGCGTTATCGCGCGCCGCACGGCCTGGAGCCCGCGATGCCAAGGACCCGCAGGGGCACGGTTCGCGGTATCTTGAGCCAGACGCGGAGGCAGGCGATACGGCGGAGACCGCCGACATCAGAAGCCCTTCCGGGACGGCGGGTTGTTCAACCCGGTGGTAACCTGCAGCGCGGTAATACCGCCGCCCGGGTAGCGTCCCAGCAGGATGCGCGTGGCTTCCGCGGATGAATCCGCTTGGACCGTATCCTGTGCCGGTCCCAGGTCGATCTGCGCCATGAAGGTCTCCTTCACCCGCCCGTCCGTCGCGCGGTACAGGCTAGTCAAATGACTGTCGGGATGGCTCGCTAAGAGCAGGATTCGTGCTGCGCTGGACGTCTTGGCCTGCACGGTGTCGGCGATTGTCTCGCCTTCGCGCGTATTGATCTGGGCGCGGTAGACCGCCTCCTCGGGGATCACGTCGAGCTCATCCACGCTCACCACGTTGTAGTCCGGGAACCGTAGCAGCAGAATCCGCGCGGCCTCGCCCTTGTCGCGGGCCTCGCAGCCATCCTTGCGGTACGTCCCCTTCAGCGTGACCTCGTACACATCCGGCCGATTCGAACCGAACGCCGAGATGGAGCGCACCCCACCTTCCGGAAAGCGGGCCAGAAACACCTTGCGCGCGGCGGCGGAACTGGCGGCCCAGCAGGTGTCAATCACGTTGCGACCATCCGCGGTGCTGATCCGACCACGGAACTTGCTGATCTTCTCGGCATCGGTGACCAGCGTGACGCCGCCGACGTTACCGGTCGAATAGACAGGCACCAGAATGGCGCGGGCCTCGAGTGCATTCTTGGCGCAGGCGACATCGACGAGGTTACCGGCGCCGGGGATGGAGATGGCCCCTTGGTAGAGGGCGTAGAGCGGGTCCCGTCCACGAGGACGCAGGTTTGCGACCTTGGCGCCACCATGGCGATCCGCCAGAATCCGGCGCGCTTCTCCCGGCGAGGCCGCCGGGCAGGTATCGGTTGCCGTACCTTTCTCCAGACTGACAACGCCTTCGTACGGTTCGACAGAGTCGCCCGCTTGGCTAAACCGTGTGTCCAGAACCCGATGCTGTGGGAACTTGAGGAAAGCCGCCTGAGTCGCGGCGGCGACCGACCTGGCTTCCACCCGCTCAACGAATGGCTTCGGATCGAGCACCGCCTCGTAAAGGCGGTACTTGTTGTCGTTCGAATCCTGTGCTATCCGCGCGATCCAGTTGCGCGGATAGCGCTCTACCAGAACCGCCAGCGCTTCTTTCGCGTCAAACGCCTTCACGTACTCGGTCCCCCTGGCCCGCTGCACGGAGGCAACCCAGGTGAGCAGATCGCGATTGGCGGGGTACAGCCCCAGCCGATTGATGACCGCACCACGATGGCGCTCAACCAGAATCTCACTGGCGTCGTCCGAACTCAGAGCCCAACACGTATCCTCAATGTTCTCCTTGTCCGGCGTACGTAGCCCGCCAAGATAAGGCATGTAGCCAGCCTTGAGCGCATCCGGGACGTAGAGAGTGGTCACCAGCCTCGTCCCCGGATGCCTGCTCTCGAAGGCCGTGCGTGCCTCGCGCATGCTCGACGCCCGGCAGGTATCCGCGATGGTCGTGTTCTCCAAGGTCTGGATGGTGCAGCGGTAGACATCGAAGATCGCATTGGTGACCGTGTGGAAGGTGACCCACACTTGGGCGCTTACCAGGGGGGTGCTAAGGCTGTAGGCAGTGGGCAGTTTTCCACCCGTCCCGAGCGCCTCGACGGCCTCTTTGAGCGCATCCAGGCGCAGGTTGACGCTGCCGGAGCCAGTGAATAGCCTCAAGTCGGCGGGGGCCGCGGTCGTCATGCTGGCGGTGCCCGTGCCGCTGACGTTGGCCAGGGTGGTACTGCCACCCGCGGGTAACTCCTGGCTGCTCGCGTAGGTCGGGATCAGCTGCGTCAGCAGGGTCCGGTCCGGACGCTTGAGGCTCACCGTCGTGCTGTAGGTCACGCTGATGCTCTGCGCGTTCTTAGTGTCCGGGTTCTGCACATCGAGAGTACCCGTGATCGTGGCTGTCACCCTCATGTCGACCTGCACCAAGGACGAGCCGCTGTCCAAATGGTGCTGTTTCACCGCGATCATTCGCTCCCAGGCTGGAGCCGTGGGCGAGATGACGAAATGCTGCTCGATGATGCTGTCCGCGGCCAGTCCCAAGGGACAGAGCGCCAGGGCCAGCGCCAGGGCCAGCGTCCAGAAGCTGGCGTACCGACGGGGGAGGCTCTTGCAGCCCCCCCCGAACGGCTCGCCGGGAATCCGCGCCGGAGCGGCACGGCGGCTCAGATGGACTGCGCCGCCTCCCGCATCTGGCCGCGGTTGTGCGGTGGATCTCGGGCGATAGCATTGGGTTGGCATATATAGGGTACCTCTTACCGCCTGGCGGCTTGACGGCTGATCTTCGCGGCTGAGCCATTCATTCATACGGAGGCTCACAGTCCCTTACGATGCACCCGCAGCGCCGGGTCCCCGAGCAGGTTGTAGACCGTTCGTGGATCGAGTTCCGCGGCGCCGGAGCCCGCGGGCGGCACGTAGCTGCGGAGAGTGGCCAGGATAGCGTCGCCCAGACGGTCGCGGGCGCCGGCGAAAACCTCGGTGTAGACCTGTTGCGTCAGAGCGCTGGAGACCTCGTTGTAGGACAGCGCCGAGGGGGACCAGACGGCGACGGCGCCACCCGAGGGCAGCAGCAGCAAGCGCTCGGCCAGGCAGTCGTAGCCGGGGATTTCAAAGCGTCCAATGACGCAGGAGGCGGCCACCAGGACCGTGGGACGTCCGCCGTTGGCCAGGCCGGTGAGGTCAGCCGTGGTCAGCACCCCCGAGAGGCTGAGCCGGTCCATCCCGCCGTGGCCCGTCCAGCTCGTGACGCAGGCGCCGAAGCGGAGGCTCTTGAGCAGCAGTTCACGCCCCTGGGCCAGGGTGAGATCGGCCAGGAAAACGCGCTTGACCGTGAGGCCATTGAGCGGTCCGGCCAGCAGGCGTTTGCCTTCGCCGGTAAAGTCGCCGCCCTCGTCCGGGCGGTCCGCCGCCACCACCGCGTCAAAGGCCCAGGAGCGGGGGGCCGCGGTCTCGTAGGCGACGATCTTGCTGATCGCGGTGGTGAGTTCAGCCGCGGTCATCACCGGCAAGCGCCCGATGGCGAGGTCCGGGATCCCGTCGCCGCCGGTCAGGTCGGCAAAGGCATTGTCCGAGGCGAACAAGCCGAAGGTGGTATGCGTCAGCAGCGGCGGCATGAGGTTATCGTTCAGGCCTTTGAGGTTGCGGTAATCGTAGGTGCCGTCACCGGCCAGGAAGCGGCGTGGAATCGTCGGGCGGCGGAAGAGGTGTGGGGAC
>CAIZKT010000122.1:0-2277 GCA_903933565.1 uncultured Victivallales bacterium
GCCTGGTCGTACAACTCGGAGTACTGCGCCTGCGAGGCCTTCAGTTCCCCCTGCGTCCGGCGCAGTTCCTCGTTCTGCATCTCCAGCTCGATCTGATGCACCCGCAGCTCGTGGAGCGCCCGCCGCATATCCTCGGGCGACATCGCGACCACGGGTGATGCGGCGTCCGCCCGCGCCATCTCTTCGGCCTGCGGGCGCAGTTCAGCAGCGTCCTCTGTGCGAGTGAGCTTATCGGCCATACTTGGTGGGCACCCTTGGTAGGCACCCTTCTTGTTAGTATAGCTACGCTACCGCCATCGGACCAATGCACAGTTCGTCGCGGGTGCATGACAGGAATGTCGGATGGACGGGGCTTAAGGAGGATTTTGCTTGCGTATTATATAGATACCTATATATTCGGTCCTGGCAGGATACCCTGTCCCGAGGTAACCCGTACGTGGAACACCGCACAGGAAAGGCACAGCCATGGACTCCCGGCGCACGCCCGAGACGGTCCTCAGCGACATCGCGTCGATCAGGACCATGGAACGCGGCAGGCTCTGCGACATGCGCACACCTGCCGGGCAGGTCTACCACAACCTGCAGTTCTGGAGCGACGGCAGGAACCGCTGTGAGTATGTGCGGGAGGACGATCTTGGGGCAGTCCGGGAAGCGGTGGCCAACTGGAGCCGTTACCGAGAGCTGACCGACGAATATGCCGCCGCGCTGGAGCGGCGCACTCGCAAGGCACGCCAGGCGGTCCCGCAGGATCGCCAAAAAGGGGGCTTCGCGACCAGGCGGCCGAGGCGGCACACAAGGAGCTAGGCAGCGTTCTGGATCAGCTTCTGGGAAAGGATGTACCGACGCAGGAAGCGGAGGCCATGATCCGGGCGGTCATGGCGCACATCGGTGCCGAGGCACTGCGCACCGTCCTGCAGGACCGGGCCGACCGGGCCGACGCACAGCGCGTGACCCCGCCCGACATGACCCACGAGCGCCGAAGCCCGGTCTGGGTCCGCTCGCTCTGGGGAGACTTCCCGATCTGGCGGGCCTACTATACCCGCCAGGGCGGCGGGGACGGCTCGGCACCGGCCGATGGCCTGCTGGGCCTGTGGAATTCCTGCACGCCGGCCACGGCGCGGATACTCTCGAAGCTTACCGCCCTGATGCCTTTCGAGCCGGCGGCCGACTTGCTGCGCGAGACCACCAGCGCTACCCTCAGCGGTCGGCACTTCCACCGCCTGACGGCGGAAGCCGCCGATGCGGCCCGGCACTGGACCGCGGGCCGGAAGTCTTCCGGAGAGAGTCCCGACACGGTGTACATCAGCTACGACGGCATCGGCACGCCGATGCGCAAGGAATGCCTGGCGGGACGCCGTGGCCGCGGTCCGGACGGCAAGGCCAGGACGCGCGAAATGCGCTTGGGCTGCGTGTTCACCCAGACCTCGGTGGACGACGACGGGCAGCCCGTCCGCGATCCGGCCTCCACCACCTATCTGGCCGGACTGCTGCCCGCGGACCGCTTCGGGCGCGCCATCAAAGCCGAGGCCGTGCGGCGCGGTGCAAGAAAGGCCCGCCTGGTCGTGGTTCTCTCCGACGGGGCCAACTGGTGCGGGAAGACCGCCGCCATGAACTTCCCCAAGGCCATGCACATCCTGGACTTCTACCATGCCGCCGAGCACCTCCGCGAGCTCTGCAGAGCGCTCTTCGGCGAAGGCAGGGAGGCAACCGTGCGTTTCAGGCTCTGGAGAAGGGCGCTACGGCGCGGCAAAGCCGAGGCCATCTTCACCCAGGCCCGCGACGTGCTCCCCCAGGCCAAAGACCCCGACGATGCACGTCGCAACCTCGCCTACCTCGAACGCAACCGCCCGCACATGCACTACGACCTCTACAGAAGTCAGGGCCTGTTCATCGGCTCCGGCGTCATCGAGGCCGGCTGCAAGACCGTCGTCGCCCAGCGCGCCAAGCTCTCAGGCATGCTCTGGGGAGAAAAGGGGGTGCAGGATGTCCTCACCCTCCGCTGCCTGCTGCTCGGCGGCGAACTCGACCGGTTCTGGAACCACGTCTTCGGCACCGAACGCGCCGCCGCCTAACCGACAAGAATGTCATGCACCCGTTCGTCGCGGGCGCAGGTCAGTTCCGTAGGGGTTCGCTTGTGCGAGATCCGCAGAGGGTTGAGGGCCAGCCAGCCGTGGTGGGTCGAGAGACGAGGGGGGGACGCGGAAGTCGCGGGTTCGCCTCTGCCTCTTCAGCCCCGAAGGGGCGCAATCCCTCAGCCCAGGGCACCGCCCTGGGTAC
>CAIZKT010000123.1:0-1663 GCA_903933565.1 uncultured Victivallales bacterium
CATAGCTGGCCGCGCGGTGCCCATGGGCTGTCGGTATGCCGCCCCGGCAGGGCTCAATCTCGTTTTGGATTCCGTTCCCAGGGCGGAGCCCTGGGCTGAGGAAGGGCCGCGCTTTCAGTGCTCCGCGGCGTCTGGCATTCGCGCCTACCACCCGGAAAATCCGAGGGAAATTGCGCTTGCAGATTATCCTAGACGGTCACTACTCAGGTATCCGGTTTGAGCGTGGCTCGTCCCCGTTTGTAGTACCGTCTTCAGGCTTAATCCCTCGTCTCGGAGACGGACTTGGCGAGTCGATCGTCTTTCTCTATATGCGAACCGCGGATCTCATACAATCCGAGCCGCTGGAAGGCGCCCTGGCGGGGCAACACTTTCCCCGGTATAGTCCCCGCGCGCCAGGAGTATGTGGTGTCGTGACCGCCCGACCCGTTGGAGTCAGCCTATGTCGATTCGCTTCACTGAGGCACAGTGGCAGGCTCGCAAGCGCGATGCGGAGGCGTGGTGGCAGGGCCGGCTTGACCGCCCGCTGGTTCCCCTCTGGGTGCATCGTCCTGACCCCAGTCGCCCGGCCCCGGCCCAGCCCTTCCGGCACTGGACCTGCGGCTACGGCCCCGAGGTCAGCGCCGAGCAGATTGTCGACACCTGGGAGGCCCAGCTCAGTTCGTTCGACTTCAGGGCTGACGCCTTCCCCTATGTCTTCAGCAATTTTGGCCCGGGTGTGCTGGCGGCTTTTCTTGGCTGCAAGGCGGATTTTGACGGCAACACGGTGTGGTTTCATCCGGCGCAGGACCGGGTTCTGGCGGAGCTGACGCCGCGGGTTGACTGGCAGCACCCCTGGCTCGGGCGTATCGCCGACCTGACCCGGAGCGCGGCAGCGCGTTGGCAGGGCAATGTCATCGTCTCGTTCACCGATCTTGGGGGTAACCTGGACATCCTGGCCAGTTTTCGGCCGAGCGAGCAGCTCCTGCTGGACCTCTACGATTGCCCCGAACAGGTTGAGCGGGTTCTATGGGAGGCGCACGAGACCTGGTGGCAGTGCTACGAGCACTTCGACCGCCTGTCGCCGGCCCGGCCGGGGACCACCTCCTGGGCCGGCATCTACTCGCCGGGGCGCACCTATATGCTGCAGTGTGACTTCTGCTACATGATCTCGCCGCAGATGTTCGACCGTTTCGTCAAACCTGAGCTGGCGGCAACCTGCAAGAGACTGGATCACGCCTTCTACCATCTCGATGGCGTCGGCGAGCTTCCTCATCTCGACTCTCTGTTGGAGATTCCGGAACTGCACGGGGTGCAGTGGGTGCCGGGCGCGGGCCAGAAGCCGCCGCATGAATGGCCCGAGGTCTACGCCAAGATCCTCAAGGCCGGCAAGTTGGCGCAGTTCATCGGCGGCGACCTGCACGGGTTTCAGCGCCTGGTCGACCGTCTGGGCACGGCCAAGGGCTTTGTGCTCGGTACGGTGAACATCAAGCCCGCGAAACTGGATGAGACCGCCCGGTTGCTCGAGCAACTCGGGGTGCCGCTGTGAGCGTGCCGGACGCCGCTGGCCTGCTGCTAGTGCTCGGAGGGCAGCGCTCACCCTTCAGCTGTGAAGAATCGGGGTAGGGGTCGGTATCGTGATCGTGCCTGGCTTGTATGAGACTTGCAGCTACCTCGTATGACACAG
>CAIZKT010000124.1:0-1571 GCA_903933565.1 uncultured Victivallales bacterium
ACCCCGGCACCCTCGCGCACGTTCACGCCGTGGCCAACCGCTACGGCGCCACCCTGCACGCCATCCGGGCCGTAAAGCCGCTCCTGCGCCAGTGGACCCGCACCGGCTGGCCCATGCTCGGCAAGCTCCGCGCCCGCCAGTGGATGCAGAGGCACCGCGCCCTCGGCGTGAAGATCGACTGCTCCTCCTGCTGCGCGGCCATGAAGACTGAGCCCGCCCGCCAATTCGCCCGCAGCTTGGGGCTCACGCTAGCCCTGACCGGACAGCGCGGCGGGGAGGATGACTGCCTGCGCGGCACCCGCGCCTGGCGCGACGGCACCATCGCCTGGAACAAGGCCGCCGAGCTCTGGACCGCCAACCCGCTCGACGGCTGGACCGCCACCATGATCAACCGCTACACCCGCCACCATGCACTGCCGCTCCACCCGGCGCGCGCAAAGGGCGCCGTCACCATCGGCTGCATCTGGTGCGGGGGCGGCGCCCAGTATACCGCCTCCTGCTACCGCATCCTGCGCCAGACCGCCCCGGAGCTCTGGCGCCGGTTCATCGTGGACCTGCGCGGCGGCGAGATCATCCTGGCCGTGAAGCACGAAGCGCCCCTGCTGCTCGTCCGCCAGGCCATCGACCGCCTCGGCGGCCTGGCCGCCCTGGCCGATGCTCGCCCCTGGGTCTTCGACTTCCTGGAAATCCCCCCGAGGCACAACTATGTCCGCTAAGCACCCCACCGAGGCGGAGCAACTGGCGGTGCGCGACATCCTGCGACGCCTCAAGAGCGGCCGGCCGCTGAACGAGGCGCAGGTCGCCCTGCTGGACCTCCTCCCCGCGGCCCACCGCGCGCGGGCCAAGTCCCGGCACCAGGCCATCCTGAAGGCACGGGAACTCAGTGGCGAAGGGCGCGCCGAAGCGCGGCGTGCCCAGCAGCGCCAGCTCGGCAACGCCCGCACCGCCTGGTCGCAGGAGATCGGCGAGATCCCGCCGCCCAAAGACCCCGCCCGCCGCGCCGCCGCCCTGGCTGACTTCAAGGCGTTCCTGCACGCCTACTTCACCGGCCCGGATGCCCGTTTCTACGCGCCGTTCTCCAAGGACCACCTGCGCGTGATCGACCTGCTGCAGCACACCATCCGCACCGGCGAATCGTGCGCCGTGGCCATGCCGCGCGGCTCAGGCAAGACCAGCATCATCGAGCTGGCGCCGGTCTGGGCCGTCCTGAATGGCTTCTGGTTCTTCGTCCCCGTGGTCGCAGCCAACAAGAAGCTGGCCATCAGCATCCTCGACAGCATCAAGAGCGTCTTCCAGACCAACGAACGCTTCGCCGAGGACTTCCCCGAGTACGTCATCCCGGTCAAGCACATCGAGAACGAGCCCCGCCGCTGCCTCGGTCAGCACTACCAGGGCGTCCCCACCGGCATCCAATGGGCGCCGGACCACATCCGCTTTGCGGAGATCCGCGACCGCGGCGTAAAGGGTGGGATCCTCTGGGCCTCCGGCTTGACCGCCGCCCTGCGCGGCCTGCGCCTGACCCTGAACGACGGCACCCTCGTGCGGCCGGACGGCGGCATCCTCGACGATCC
>CAIZKT010000125.1:0-3126 GCA_903933565.1 uncultured Victivallales bacterium
CGGCGCCGTCCGCCTGGAGCCGGCGGTCCGCACCGGTGCAGCCGGGGCTTCCGCCGTTGCCGCCGTGCCCGGGGATACCGCGAACCCGCCCGCAACGGGCGTGGCATCGCGGGCTCCAGGGGATACAGGCGCGACCCTTGCGAAAGTCTGCGGGGTTCTGCAAGAGCCTCCTTCTACGGTAACGCCAGTCATTCTGGCTGGGGGCTTCGGGACCCGTTTACAGAGCGCGGTGCAGAATCTGCCCAAGGTACTGGCGCCGATCAGGGAGAGGCCGTTTCTCACGTACCTACTGGATCAGCTTGCGCGCGCGGGTTTCGAGGACGTAGTGCTGTGTACCGGCCATATGGGAGACCGGGTGCGCCAGGACATCGGACCGTGCCACGATCGGCTTCGGATCCGGTACTCTCAGGAGCAGCAGCCATTGGGCACTGCCGGCGCGGTGCGACATGCTCTTGGGATGCTCGCAACGGAGTCCATTCTGCTCATGAACGGCGATTCCTACACCGATGTCGACCTGCGCGCATTTCTGAGCTGGCATTCCCAGGGCCGATTCCACGCCTCGCTGGTGCTGACCCACGTCCCGGACACCCAACGTTACGGCACTGTTGTTCTCAACAGCGCTTGCCGTGTCCAGCGCTTTGCAGAGAAGCTGGCCGCCCGCGGACCGGGGTGGGTGAATGCCGGGATCTACCTGTTCCCGAGAGCGGAAATCTCGGGTATCCCGGCCGAGCAGTCCGTGTCGCTCGAAAAGCAGATTCTGCCCGCCCTGGCCGACAAGGGACAGGTACACGGTTTTGGCTGCCAGGGTGCGTTTATCGACATAGGCACTCCGGAGTCCTACGCGGCAGCCGAGGCGTTCTTCGCCGAGCGCAAAGGCTGTTAAGGTCCTGATCAGGGTCATTCGATTCTACTACAATCGACTCTTTCACCACAGAGGACACAGAGGTCACAGAGGTTACAGATGGTGGTAAAAGAGGATAGATTCTAAACACATAACATACTCTTTACCAGTGCGTTGCTCTCTGTGTTCTCTGTGCTCTCTGTGGTTGACAGAATTGAGAATCGAATGGCCCTGATGTCCTGATATTCCTCGAGGCCTTTGCATAACCCACGCGAGATGCTCGCGAGCCGGGGGTTCCGCAAGGCCCCTACTCACAAAGGTCTCATGATACAGTGAGCACACCGGCCAAGCCAGCCCAAGACGACAACCTGCTAATGCCGTCGCAACCTCCGCGCAAGTTGCTTTCCTTTTGCACCATTGGCCGAAACGACGACTACGTTTGCGATTTCCGCTACCGGTTGACGACCAGCATCAACTATATGGCGGCGAGACTCGCCGAAATCAAGCGGCTTGACGAGGTGGAGTTTCTTGTTACCGATTGGGGCAGTGAACCGGCGCTTCAGACCGCGGTGCGTTTCAGTCCTGAGGCGGCCCGTGTCACGCGGTTCATTCATGTGCCTCTCGAGCGCGTGACGGAACTACAAGACGGCAAGAGCACATTCAACTCGCACCAAGCCTGTAACGTGGCATTGCGGCGAGCAACTGGACGGTTCTCCGTGGTCACGGCGGCGGACACCTTTCTCCCGTTGTGCGCGTTGTCGAACCTGCTCAAACTCTTGGACGGCACGGCCCTGTCGCCGTTTCCCCTCGAACGCACCTACTTTCAGATCCCTCGTTTCCATATCCCGTGGAGTTATATTCGGCGCAGTCCCAGTATCGAGAGGCTAGACGAGATTGTCGCTTGTCATACGGCAGCATTCGCATTCGACGCTTATCTTGCTTCGGGGGGCGGAGCCGGAATGTTGCTTGCCTCGCGGCAATTGTGGTATGCCATGGGCGGGGTTATTGACGATCAGCCCGAGTGGGGCTATTCCGATAATGAGTTCTTTGAGAGAGTAACCCGTTGGCATGCCTATGTTGACACGTTAGGCTTGGGGGTCTTTTCTTACCACATGCGGCATCCGCCGAGCTCCAAGAGTCTGCAAGCTCTTCTCGTCATGCCTGATTCCTGTAAGCCTTTGCCTGTTAAGCCGTTGAGTTGGCAACTTGGAGACAAGCCAGAGTGGGGGCTGCCGGAACACGATTTCTTGGTGCAATCCGCACTGGAAGAGGAGCCCGGTGATGCACGCGGTGCGTGGGCGGATGAGCGCCTGAATCCGCCCGAGATGGCGATGCTATGGCGGTTAGGCGCACCCGAGGCGCGCGCAGGCGTCGTCCGTGCGCTGGGGAGATTGGTCGAGGGTGGCGAGGTGCGGCAAACGTTCCGCGATGCCGAAGGCGGCTTGCGGAACAAGCACGCTATGTTCTTCACGGCATGGTACGCCATGAATTTTGCGCCCGTGCGTTACGTGGAGCTCGGGTTCGAACTCCAGACTGCGGCAATCCTGCAAAGCGTGGGTGCCGAGGGCACGGAGATCTATGCGGGGATCCAACAGGAAGGGGATACCGCGGCAGAGAAGTTGTGGGCGCGTGCCGCCACCTTGTTACAAAGGGTTGGTCATCGTGGATATGTTCGTCCTGTAAACGGTCCCTTGGAGACCGCGCTTCAACGCTTGTGCGCCTCCATGATCGGTCCCGCAACCTTCGACCTTGTGCTTCTGCGGCAGTCCTTCACCCGCGAGAAGTCCAAAGCTCTGGCGCTCCAAGCCTGGGAGCGACTGGAGGAAATGGGTGCTCTGGTGGTGTGTGGTGAGGACCCGCGGGCGTTCGCTCTCCTCGTAGCGGACTTGCGCGAGTGCCTTCCGGGCGCTTCCTGGTTGCGCGCGCGGGGTGGGCTCGCGGCGATGGCCCTCAAGTCACCGATCCAAACAAACGAGGGCACCCGTTTGGTGGATGAAACCCTGGATTTTGGCAACGATCTGGGCTGGCGGGACGTCTGTCCGACGCCGTGGGATCGCCTAATCACTGCAGTAACAAGTCTGCGGCGTTGGCCCCGCTACCTCAAGCGTATGCTGGGGAGATGACGCGCGCCTGACCAGGAAAAGTACGGCCTGTGCAGGAGTCGCGAGCGGAGTCGGGCCCAAAAAGTAGCGACCTGTGCAATAAGGATGGGCCGTGGTATTCAGCCCCAAGGGGGCGTTTCGGGCGCCCAGGGCAACGCCCTGGGTACCCGTCCACAGCGAAGA
>CAIZKT010000126.1:0-1589 GCA_903933565.1 uncultured Victivallales bacterium
CATACAGGCTCTCCGCGGCCGGGTCACACCACCAGTCCTGCCAGGCAGCGGGGGTGCCGTTGAGGCTGGCCCATTCAATCGTGGCCGACAGATAGCCAACCACGGCTTCGAACCAGACGTACAGGCATTTCCCCTGCCAGCCCGACAGGGGTACGGGCACACCCCAGTCCAGGTCGCGCGTGATCGCCCGCGCTCGCAGCGGCTGGGTGCGGAGCTGGCCGAGGCTCTGTTTGAGGACGTTGGGACGCAAGCGCGCCTGCCGGGAGGTCAGAAACGCTTCCACCGCAGGCTGCAGCCGGGCCAGATCCAGGAACACATGCTCGGTCTCACGCAACACGGGTGGCTGTCCATCGAGGGTACAGCGAGGCTGAAGCAGGGCCGTAGCCTCGAGAAGCTGGCCGCAGCCGTCGCACTGGTCACCACGCGCCGAGTCGAAACCGCAGTGCGGACAGGTGCCCTCGACGTAGCGGTCGGGCAGGAAGCGACCCAGGGCGGGTGCAAACCACTGCTGCTGACGGCCCCGGCTAAGGCAGCCGTTTCGCTCCAGCGCGAGGAAGAGAGTCCGGGCCACGCGGAAGTGGTTTTCGGTGTGGGTCGAGGTGAACAGGTCATAGCTCAGTCCAAGCTTGCCCGCGAGGTCGAGGAAGCCGTGGTGGTAACGCTGGTAGATGGTCTCGGGCGCTACGCCCTCGACCTCGGCACGGACCGTGACCGGCGTGCCGTGGGCATCCGAGCCCGAGACGAAGAGCACCCGTCGGCCACGGAGGCGATGGTAGCGGGCCAGGATGTCGGCCGGCAGGTAAGCGCCGGCCAGGTTGCCGACGTGGATCTCGGAGTTGGCATAGGGCCAGGCGGCGGCGATGAGAAGGGGCGTATTCACGAGCGGATCTCCTTGCGCTGCAATCCGGGTTCGGCGTCACGGGGACGCGTGAAGAGCGAGGGAGGGACCCGGAAACCGGCAAGGGCGGGGCAACAAAACGGGCTGCCCTGCCTGGACAGCCCGTCGGGAAGTCAACCTGATTGCGCGAGGCCTAACAGGAGACGCCCAAGGCCGGCCGGCCCGGGTGGCGCATGAGCATAGACATGCTCCGGGCGGCTGTTAGCCGGGGCGTTCTGCTAAGCTCTGACTGGCGATGCGTCACGAAAGCTCGACTCCTGTTCGCACCGGTACCATACACCATGAAAACCACGACGGTATTCCAGAGCGGCCATTCGCGGGCAGTCCGCATGCCGAGGGAGTTCCGCTTTGCGGCGCGCACGGTCGCGATTCGCAGGGAAGGCGACGCTGTCATCCTGAAGCCGATACGGGCACGCCGTTGGCCGAAGTGCTTCTTCGCCAGCATCAAGATCGCTGCCCCGGGCCTCCGGCGGCCGGCCCAGGGCAGATTGCCCCCGGCGTGCGCCTTGAGATGCTGGTTCCGGGGTCGCAGCGACGGGATTCCAGCGTGGCCAGCAATTTTGTCAACTGGATCGACAACCAGCTGTTTATCGATGGCCATGTGGCCTCGATACCCTTCAGCGGCCCTGCGCGGCAACGGCAACGACGTCTTCGGTCACACCCGGCGCTGAACCCGGCGTTGGGAGCGAGG
>CAIZKT010000127.1:0-17437 GCA_903933565.1 uncultured Victivallales bacterium
CCTCAACGACGCCGAGTTCACCTATCCCGGCACCGACCTGCGCATGGTCTATCAGCTCCAGGCCGCCAACCCCGCAGGCTGAAAGTGCCACAACCCCTTTTTCCATGGATCAAGAAGTCTGAGGCTGTAGGCGGTTAGCTTCTGTCCCAGGGTATCCTGCGTTTTCGGATCCGTCTTTCTGGGGCTATGACCCAACAGCCTACAGCTTGAACCGCTACAGCCTGCTGCTTCCCCATAGGACGGGGGTACGGGGGATGGATGATGAGCCTTGAGCGGCTGCGCCAGGAATTGCGGGACTACTACGGCAAGCATTCGTTCCGCGAACTGGGTGGATCGAGCTACCGAAGCCCTCTCTGCGCCGCGCTGGACGCCTATGCCTCTGCCCATCCAGGATTGAGCGCCGTCCAATTGAAGGCCGCCCAGTATGAGATCATCGCGGAGGCTTTCTCGCCGGTCATCTTCAAGAACTCTCCGTTCTATGCGGAAATGGGAGTGAAGGTGGCAGAATACGACGGCGTTCCCGGGCTCGGCGCCGGAGGCTGGCTTTTCACCCGCAACGCCCACCTCTTTCGCGACGCCAACCCGGCGGAACATAGCCAGTTCATGGCGGCTGGCGCCAAGGGCATCCATCTGGCGTACAGCCCCTATGCCGACTATGACCATCACTGTTTCCCGTACTCGAATGTGATCAAGCGCGGGCTCGGCCAGATATGCGAACAGGCAGAGACTTCCCTGAAGCGCGGCGCGAACCGGGAGGAGGTTGAGTTCATGGAATGCGCCAGGCGCGGCTTGCTCGCGGTGAGGAAGATCTCAGAGAAATTCGCGGCCGCCGCCGAGAACCTGCAGCGGGATGCCGAGGACGAAGCGCAGAGGCGTTTTCTCGGAAGGATCGCGACGACGGCAAGAGAAGTACCCTGGCGCAAACCGGAAACCTTCTACGAAGGCCTTTGTGCGGTCTGGTTCCTGCATGAGGTCTGCGCCTCCATCGAGGGGATTGGCATGTCCGTGATCGGACACCTCGACCGCATGCTTGGCGAGCTCTTCCGCCGCGATCTGGAGGCGGGACGCCTGAGCCCGGAGGAAGCCTACGATCTGGTCTGCCGTTTCATGGTTCACACCGACGGCAAGCTCGATCTCCGCAAACCCGTCAAGGAATCGTTCAACGGGCAAGAGCAAGGCGACACGCTCATCCTGGGCGGCTGCGATGAGAACGGTGGGCAGGTCTGCAACGAGATCACGTTCATGGTCCTCAAGGCGCACCACGAGCACAAGCTGATCTATCCGAAGATCCACTGTCGGATTAGCAGAAACACCAAGCCGGAGTTCCTGGATGCGATCAACCGCGACTTTCTCAGCGGCAGGAATGTAATCTCGTTCCTGAGCGACGACGCGGTGATCCCGGCGCAGGTGAAGGCCGGCAAGCGCCTGGAGGACGCCAGAGGCTACGTCGCCGGCGGCTGCTGGGAGATCATTCTGGAAGGATATGAGCATTCGGCCGGGGCGAATTGCTACTTCAGCCTCTCCCGGATAATGGACCTGTCGATCCATGAACGTCCGGAGCTGGCCGCGACGGGTGTGGTCTGCGCGAAGCTCGATGGCGCGCAGGACTTTGCTGAGGTGTATCGGATCGTGCTGGACAACGCTATCCGCGGCATCCGGCAGATGTGCGCGGTCATCGGCCGAAACGGCAGGGTCTGGCCGCAGGTCAGCCCGGCGCCATTCTTCTCCGCCTGCCTTTCCGACTGCCTGGAGAAGCGCACGGATTACACCGCGGGCGGGGGACGCTACAATCCCCATGGCCTGCCCCTGGCCGGCTTCGCGATTTTTGTCGACTCGTTGCTCGCCATCCGCACGCTCTGTTTTGAGCGTGGGCCTTGTCGTCTGAACGAGCTGCTGAAGGCGGTCAGGGCCGACTGGGATGGCTATGCGAATCTACGGGCCGAGGCCTTGACCATGCCGCACTTCGGGGACGACAGGCCGGAGTCGAACGCCCTGGCTCGCCTGGTTCTGGACGATCTTTACGCCAACACCCGCGATCTCAAGAACGAGCGCGGCGGCCCCTTCCAGCTTGGTCTCTACAACTACCGTGACATCATTGATTGGGCGAAGATCACGGGGGCGACCCCGGACGGCAGGCGCGCGGGAGATTTCCTCACCCAGGGCCTGACCCCATCCCGGCTGCACCCTTCCGCCGAAATCACCGCGACGATCAACAGCGCGGCCGCCTTGGACTTGAGCCAGTGTCCGGCAAACTCCGTGCTGACCCTTTCCCTGCCGCTGGGCGGTGTCGACCTGCAGACGTTGGCGCAACTCGAACGCGCCTACGCGGCCTCTGGCGTCGGCATGCTGCAGTTGAACTGCGTGGACCAGGCGCAGTTGCTCGACGCCCGCGCGCACCCCGAGCGGCACCCGGAGCTGATCGTGCGCCTCTACGGCTATTCGGCCCGCTTCGTCAACCTGACCCCGGAGATGCAGGACGAGTTCATCAGCCGCACCCTCTATGGAGGCTCTTGCCGACCCCCCGGCTCGCCCGCGTCTCCGACCTCCAGGGGACGCCCCACCGGCGCGGGTGCGCCTGGGTAGGTTCACCCGCCCCAGCCCCCGCCAGTCGCGCTGGAACGCGGGCTCTGCGTATCCGCTCGGAACCTTCCGGTCACGCATCCGGCGGGATCGGCGCCAGTTGCGCCAGCCTGAGGGGGCGGTATGTTGGCTTCGCTACGTGCCGTGTTGAGGCGTCTTGATTGACGAGCTTGAAGGCGTAACCGACCAGGAGGATAACGACGATGGCAGGAACGTTCCGCTTCACATTCGGCCCGTGGAACATCCACGAGGGTGCAGACCCCTTCGGTCCGGCGGTGCGTGACGGTATCGACTTCGGTCGCAAGTTGGGCCTGTACAAGTCGCTCGGCTTTGAGGGCGTCCAGTTTCACGATGACGATGCCGTGCCCGGCATGAACGACAAGAGCCCGAGCAAGATTGTGGCCGAGGCGAAGGCTTTGAAGTCGGTCCTGCATGCGCATGGGTTGGTGGCCGAGTTCGTGGCGCCGCGCCTGTGGGAGGACGCGCGCACCATCGACGGCGGCTTCACCAGCAACGACCCCGCCTGCCGCGCCTATGCCCGCGATCGCTTCAAGCGCAGCATCGACATTGCCGCTGAGCTGGGGACCGAGTTGATCGTCCTGTGGCTGGCCCGCGAGGGGACCTACATCCGCGAGGCCAAAGACAGCGCCTGGGCCGTGGACCAGATTGTCGACACGCTGAACGAGATGTTGACCTACCACCCGACCATCCGCGTCGCCATCGAGCCCAAGCCCAACGAACCGATGGACCAGACCTACATTCCCACCACGGGTCATGCCCTGGCCTTGGCGCAACGCACGGTGGCGCCGGACCGCATCGGCGTGAACATCGAGAGCGCCCACGCGATCCTGGCTGGCCTCGATCCGTCCGACGAGATGGGCTTCGCTCTCAGTTTCGGTAAGCTCTGGAGCGTTCATCTGAATGATCAGAACGGCCTCAAGTTCGACCAGGACAAGGCCTTTGGCTCGGTCGACCTGCGCCGGGCCTTCAACCAGGTGCGCATCCTGGACCGCTACGGCTACGGCAAGGGCGGTGAGTTCGTCGGACTGGACGTCAAGGCGATGCGGACCCAGAAGAACGCGGTCGCCACCAAACACTTGTCCAACAGCCGGACCATGTTCTTGCGGCTGCTGGAGGTCTCGCGCAGCCTGGATGAAGCGCGGGTGCAGGCGCTGGTTGCCGAGCGCGACTACGAAGAACTCGATCTGCTCATCATGCGGACGCTGACCGGCGGCTGAGGGTGTGGAGAGGCGGGGCAACGCTTTCTGAGGAGTAAGACGAGATGGGCACTCTGCACGCGGGAACCGGGCGGCTGGTCATCACCCCGACGCTGGGCTGTCACCTGGTCGGACATTTCGAGGACCGGGTCGCCGATTTTATCCACGACGATCTGTACGTCAAGGCGCTCGCCTTGCGCTCTGGGGACGTCACCCTGGGGCTGATCACGTGCGATCTGATCGCTCTGCCCGTGAGCGTGGTGGAGGCGGCCAAGGCGGCCATTCAGGGGCGGACCGGGGTGCCGCCGACGCACGTGCTCATCTCCTGTACCCACACCCATACGGCGCCGAGTGCCGTCGGTGCCCTCGGGACGCCGACGGACGAGGTCTACGCGCAGAGCCTGGTTCCCCGCCTCGCCGACGCCTTCGTCATGGCGCTGGGGCAGTTGCGCCCAGCCGAGGCGGCGCACGTCTCGGGCGACTGTCGGCAGGAGGTCCATAACCGGCGCTGGCATATGAAGGACGGTCGCGTGGTGATGAACCCGGGCTATCTGAACCCCGAGGCCGTGCGTCCGGCGGGACCGACGGACCCCGAACTGGGCCTGCTCATCGTGCGTGAGGTCGAGACCCGTCGGCCTCTGGCCGTGTACGGCAACCTGGCCCTGCACTACGTCGGAAACGGGCGCAGCACCTGGGTTTCGGCAGACTACTTCGGGGAGTTCTCCAAAGCCCTGCAACGCCTGGTCGGGGAAGAGTTTCTGGTGCTTCTGGCGAACGGCTGCCAGGGGAACATCAACAACTGCGATTTTAGCCGACCGGCCCGGCAGAGTGTGCATCCCTACCAGCAGCAGGAGCGCGTGGCCAATGTTGTGGCCGCCGAGACCTGGAAGCAGTGGAACACACTCCGGGAGAGCGACTTCAGCTCAGACGTGACGCTTGATGCCGAACTGGCTTGGGTGGACTTCAAGGCGCGGCGGGCGACGGAGGAGGAGCTGGCGGCGGCGCAGGCGCTATACTCGCGACCGGGGGCGGCCCAGGACGCGGAATGGGTGTACGCCCGGGAGTTGGTGTGGCTGTCGGCAGCACCCCGCGAGTGGCAGGTGCCGGTGCAGGCGTTGCGCGTGGGTTCGCTAGGCATCGCGGGTCTGCACGGAGAGGTCTTTGTCGAGGTTGGCCTGGAGATCAAATCGCGCTCGCCGCTGGCACGGACCATGGTGGTTGGGTTGGCGAACGGCTCGGTGGGCTATGTCGCCACGGATCAGGCGTTGGCCGAAGGCAGCTATGAGACCCGCTTGTGCCGACACGTGCGGGCCCCCATGGGCACCGCCGCACACTGGACCGACACGGCCGTGGCGGCACTGTCGACGCTGGCGCAGCGCGCTTCCGGGGACGCAAATCCGGCTCGGAAGGGTTAGACGAGACCGGGCTGGCCGCCTATATTTTGGCGGTGCCGCAATAGCGGATGGCCGGTTGGCGGCGTCTATACGGATCGGCGAACCGCGCATGAATAAGGCAGTGCAGGAAGGGCAAGGGGGACATGAGTTGTCCCTGGTTGTGGTGGTTGAGAACGCTCTCGGCCTCCACGCTCGGCCTGCGTCTCAGTTTGTCAAACTGGCCTGTCGTTTTGCTGCGGAGATTACGATTGGCAAGGATGGCCACGTGAGCGATGGCAAGAGTATTATCGGCGTGCTGATGCTCGGAGCGGGGCCGGGAACGACACTGAGCCTGACCGCGCGAGGGCAGGATGCGCGCCAGGCGCTGGACGCCCTCGAGGCGTTGTTCCGCTCCAGATTCGGCGAGGAGTAAGGATGTCTAATCCTGGCACGCGGCTGAAGGGAGCGGGGGTATCGGCGGGGATGGTGATGGGGAAGGCCATCCTGGTCGGACGCAAGCTATCGCAGGTCCACGAGCTGGCTCTCAGTCCCGAGCAGACTGACGTCGAGGTGGAGCGTTTTGAGGCGGCCTTACGGGTTTCCCGCGAGCAGATTGCGGCCTTACGGGCCCGGGTGCAGGAGGTGGTGGGTAAAGACCACGCCGCCATCTTCGACAGTCACCTGATGCTGGTGGACGACCCGACCGTAGTGCAGCAGGTCGTGCAGCAGATTCGGGAGCGGCGGCGTAATGCCGAGCACGTGTTTCAGTCCGTCATCAGCGGCTACTGCGACATGCTCAGCAAGGTGGACGACAGCTACATCCGCGACCGCATGGCAGACATCCAGGATGTGGCGGGTCGCGTCATTCGTAACCTGCAGGGCCATGCCTCCATCGACCTGTCGCATCTGCCGGAACGCTGCATCGTGGTCGCCGACGATCTTTCCCCCTCGGACACCGCGGGCATCGACCGGGAGCATGTGCTGGCGTTTGTCACCGCCATCGGCAGCCGTACCAGCCATACCGCCATCATGGCTCGCGCCATGGGCATCCCGGCGGTGGTCGGCCTGAGCGACTCGGTGGAGGTGGTCAACGATGGTGACGTGCTGGTGGTGGATGGCGCCCGTGGCGAGGTGATCGTCAACCATACGCCCGAGCAACTGGTCGTCTATGAACGCCGCATCCGGGAGCAGCAGGCCTGGCTGGCCCGCGTCGAAGCCGAGTCGATGCTGCCGGCCGAGACCCTGGACGGCTTCCACGTGCGCCTCGCGGCCAACATCGAGATGGCGGCGGAAGTGGAGACGCTGCGCCAGCGCCTCGGGGTGGGAGTCGGCCTCTTCCGTACCGAGTTCCTGTTCGTCAAAAATGATGGCCTGTGTGAGGAAGAGGAGCACTTTCGGACCTATCGCAAGGTCGCCGAGGACATCTACCCGCACTCGGTGATCTTCCGCACCCTGGACATCGGCGGCGACAAGTTCCTTAGCCATCTTAAGATGCCGGTCGAGTTGAACCCCTTTCTGGGCATGCGGGCGATCCGTTTCTGCCTGCGTCGGCTGGATGTGTTCCGCGTCCAGTTGCGGGCCATCCTGCGCGCCAGCGCCTTTGGCAAGGTGCGCATCATGTTCCCGATGATCTCGACGTTGGAGGAGCTGCAGCAGGCGCTGGGGGTGCTCTCCGAGGTCAAGGCCGAACTGGCCGCCGAGGGCGTACCGCACAATCCGCACCTGGATGTGGGGATGATGATCGAGGTCCCGTCGGCGGCCCTGATTGCGGACAAGTTGGCGCCCCACGTGGACTTCTTCAGCCTGGGCACGAATGACCTGGTGCAGTACTCGCTGGCGGTGGACCGTTCGAACCCCGACATTTCGTACCTCTATCAGCCCAGTCATCCGTCGATCATCCGGATGATGCAACAGGTGGCGCAGGCGGTGTATGCGCACGGCAAGTGGCTGGGGATCTGTGGCGAGATGGCCTCTGAGCCCTTGTTGGTCCCGCTGCTGCTGGGGCTGGGGATTCATGAACTGAGCATGAGTCCGGTCTCCATCCCGGCGGTCAAGCAACTGGTCCGGCGGGTCCGGATGCACGAGGCCGAGGCGTTGGTGGACCAGGCGGTGAACTGCGGTTCGGCCGAGGACGTGCTGGTGCTATGCCGGGAGTTCATCCGCCGGGTCTCCCCGGACCTGCTACCCAGCGCCGAACCGTGATGCCTGCCAGGTGGCGCGAGGTGTTCAGCGGCTGTCGTGCGGTCAGTGTGCCCCCTGCTGACGGCAGCCCATCCCCCCCGCAGTATCCGCTGAGAGTCAGGAGTGACGTGTGTCTGAGTTGAGCCTTGTGGTTATTCAGCAGATGGCTGACGCTGTGTGGGTGCCGGTCTACACCAAGCCCCGCTGCGAGAAGGTGGTCGCGGACTACTGCCAGCGCCACGGCATTCCCTGCTACCTGCCACTGATGCGCCGCGCCAAGCGCTATCAGCGGCGGACGGTTGAGACTTTTCTGCCCATGTTCAGCTCGTACTTGTTTGCCCAATTGGGCGGCGACAGCCGGGCCCAGATCGTGGAGAGTCACAAGATCGTCCGCCTGGTCGACGTGACGCCCGGGCAGGAGCAGGACTTGGTGCGCGAGCTGAATGACCTCCTGCGCCTGGAACAGCTCCAGACGACGACCGCTCTCGTCGTCCTGCCGGAGCTGCAGCCGGGCCAACCCGTCGTGGTCACGGAAGGCCCTTTCAAAGGCATGACCGCGATCGTGACGCGGCGCCGTGGCCTGACCCGGGTGGCGGTCAACATCGAGCTCCTGGGCCAAGCGGTCACCGCTGAAATGGACGTCGGCGAGATTGAGATCGAGAAGGCGTGAGCCGGGCAGAGCTTGCCGGCGTGCATCACCACCCCCAGCGTCTGTCCGTAGCCCAACTTACGCACTCCATCGAGCCAAAAGAGGCGTGTAACTTTGTAGCCACTACTTTTTTTCGACCTGTGCAATAAGGATCGGCCGTGGTATTCAGCCCCAAAGGGGCGTTTCGGGCGCCCAAGGCAACGCCCTGGGTACCCGTCCACAGCGAAGATTGAGCCCTGAAGGGGCGGACCATGCGACCTCGGTGCGAAGGTAGCGTAGATGGCTCGCCCCTACAGGGCTCAAACCCGTCACCATTCTATTCCCAGGGCGTTGCCCTGGGCTGGTATGGCAGCGCGCCTTCAGCGCTTCAGACGGACTCTCTTATTGCACAGGTCGAAAAAAAACGCTTGTGGGTCGCGGCGGGAGCGGCGGTAGGGCTCGATGTCGGCACGATGCGACGGCGCCAATGGCGCCTATATTTCCCCCATAAGTGTGTTTCTTACCGGCGTTTAGACATTATAGTTATCACGGGTGATTGCGGAACGTCTTGCGCGCGCTCGACGCACGGTCCCGACCGTGCCCTTGGCGCAGGGGATCGGGCGCGTGGTGTGGTTGGTTGGGTGGAGTTGTGGCGTTGGTCGTGAGTCCTTGCTTGGGTCGGCACAGCTATGGCATCGAGAACGCTCATCTACTTCCCCGTCATGCATAGCCAGTCGGAGATGGGGGCGCTGGGACAGTCCATCATGAAGGTCACTCAGCAGCGCCTAGGCCGCGAGGTCTGGGACCGCAAGGTGGACCTGGTCGCGCGGTTCTGGACCAGCGTCGAGGCCATCGTCTTCAATGACCTTGCCCTGCCGTACGCGCAAGTTCGTGTCTATCAAGACGGCCTGCCCATCTGCGACAAGGTGGCGGAGATTGTTGCGGACATCGCTAAGATGGGTAGCCCGAATCACCAGCTTCTTCTGCGGCTGAAGGAGAAGGGGGCAACGATCATGGGCACCGAGTCCGCCGAACTGTTGGTCGAAGAATACCACCTCGCCAAGCGGATACTCGAAGCCAAGGATGCCCGTGAGGCCATGCAGATCGAAGCCCGGCAGAAGGCCAGCAGCGACCTGCTCCTGGAGCAGCGCGACGCCTTCATTGCGGCCCGCATCGACCAGACCCTGCAGGCCGGCGAAACAGGCCTCCTTTTCCTGGGGATGCTGCACGACCCGCTCGGCCGTTTGCCGGCGGACCTGCAGGTGATCTGCCCGCTTGGCCGACTGTCAAAGGAAGAGACCAGAGGACCATGAAGAAGGTTCACCCCAGCCCTCTCTGCGCCCTCGTCGTGGATGACGAAGCAGACACGCGCAGTGTCTTGGCTCACATCCTCGAAAAAGAGGGGGTGAAGGTCGTGACCGCCGGCGACGGCCAAGAGGCCATGCAGAAGATACAGTCGCCCACGACCATCCCGGATATCGTGCTTCTCGACGTCGGCATGCCGGGTCTCAATGGCATGGAGGTTCTGAAGAAAGTCAGGGAGCTCAGCGCCGATCTGCCGGTCGTGCTGATTACGGGACGGGCGAACGTTCGGCAATCTGTCGAGGCCATAAAGGGGGGGGCCTACGACTATCTGGCCAAGCCGTTCGACAATAGTGAAGTCGTCCGGATCACCCTCCGAGCCCTGTCGGAGGGGCAGTTCAAGAAGCACAAGGCGAGCACGGGGGAGTCGCTGGAGTACTTGTCCCTCTTTAAGAGCATGGGCCCCTCGGACGCCATTGCCCAGATCACGACCGACATTCGCCGCGTCGCCAAGTCCGACTTCTCGGTCCTCGTCGTGGGCGAAACGGGCACCGGCAAGGAACTGGTGGCGGCCGCCATCCATCAGGACAGCGCCCGGCGGCAGGCGGCCTTCATTACGGTGGATTGTGGAGCCATCCCCGAGACGCTGTTCGAGAGCGAGTTTTTTGGTCACGAGAAGGGTTCTTTTACGGGGGCGGACCGGCAAAAACCGGGCAAGTTTGAGCTGGCGCATGGGGGCACCCTGTTTCTGGATGAAATCGCCAATTTGCCCCTCTGCTCCCAGGCGAAACTGCTCCGCGCCATCCAGAGCAAGGTGCTCCAGCGGGTGGGCGGAACCGCATCCATCGAAGTGGATTTTCGTCTGCTTGCCGCCACCAACAAGAGCCTGCGCGAAATGGTTCTTGCCGGCACCTTCCGCGAGGACCTGTACTACCGTCTGTGTGACTTCACCATCAACATCCCGGCGCTGCGGGAGAGAAAGACCGACATCCTGTACCTGGCCAAGCGGTTTCTGGACCTGGCCGAGAGCGAGCTGGACGAGCCGGTCGTAGGCCTCTCGGAAGCGGCGATCGAGGCGTTGATTTCCTACGATTGGCCGGGAAATGTCCGCGAACTGAAGTCGGTGATTCGGCGGGCCGCGCTGCTGGCGAAGGGGGCGATTACCGAGAAGGATCTCGGCCTCGAACCGACCGGGAGGTTGACGCCCGCCCTGACGTCCGCAGCGGGCGCCCCCACCTGGAAGGGCACGTCGCTTCACGACATCGTGCGCCGGAGCGTGGCCGAGGTGGAACGGCGGGTCCTGACCGGAGTCTTACAGGCCACGGGTGGGAACAAGGCCAAGGCGGCACGGTTGCTGAAAATTGACTACAAGACCATGCATACAAAAGCCAAGAAATTCGGCATTCTGACCAAGGGAGACGACGATGACAAAGAAGCGGCAGGATCCGGCCAAGAAACCTGACGGCGAGACCGTGGACCGCGGCGGCATGTTCAGCGGCCTGACCGGGTTCCTGGAAAGCGTGGGGAAGCTGGCGGGCGCAGCCGAGGCGCGGGCGGCGCGCCAGAGCGGGGCTGCCGCGGGCGAGGGCAAGGGGGCTGGGGACGGGGCCGACAAGACGACGGGCGAGACGCGCGTCGGGGGGATTCTGAACGGGTTGGCCGAACTGGCCGAGAAGCTCAATGAGCTCTCCGAGAAAGGCGAATCGCGGTCGCAGCAGGGCGAGTTCACGATCCCCTCCAAGGGGGGCGGGATCAAAGGGGTCTACGGGTTTACGCTGAAGACGGGGTTGGGGGAGAAGGGCGACAGTATCCGGGTCGAGCCTTTTGGCAACATCCGCAAGGATAAGAAGACCGGGGAGGCGGTGGTACAGGAGATCCACGAACCCCTGGTGGATGTCTTCGAGGACGAGACGGCCACCACCCTGGTCGCCGAAATGCCGGGGGTCGGTCCGGATGACATCCAGCTCGAGGTCCGCGATGACGTGCTGGCAATCTCGGCCCAGAAGGGCGCCAAGAAGTACCGGAAAGAGATACTCCTGCGTCATGTTCTCGCCAAGGAGAATATCACCGTGACCTGCAACAACGGGATCGTGACCATTCGCTGTGGAAAGGCGGGCTGAATCATGGCCCAGAAAGACGGCGATACTCCGACCGTCAAGTTGAGGGTAACGGAAGCGTTGACCAAGGACGTCGGGCGGGCCTTTGCCCGCATGGGTCCCGAGGACTTGGAACGGCTGCAGACCGCGGTCGGCGATACCGTGGAGGTCGAGGGCAAGCGTAAGGCGGTTTGCAAGGTCATGCCTGCCTACCAGGATCTCCGCGGCCAGTCGCGGGTTCAGCTTGACGGTTCGACCCGCGAGAATGCGGGCGTCGCCCTGGATGAGCAGGTCAGAATTCGCCGAGTTCACTGTCGCCCGGCGGAGCGCGTGGTGCTGGCGCCGACCAACGTCGTGCCGGCAGAGCGAGATCTGGCCTACATCGGGAGTCTGCTGGACGGGCTGCCGGTGCTGGAAGGGTCAAAGATTCAGGCGGCGCTATTTGGCAGTCGTTCGGCCTACTTCAAAGTCGAATCCGTGACCCCCAAGGGGCCGGTGCTGATTCAGCCGACCACGACCCTGGTGATTGGCAAGTCTCAGGAGGATGACGAGGGAAGGACCCTCTCGTACGAGGACATCGGCGGTCTGAAATCCCAGCTTCAACGCATCCGCGAGATGATCGAGTTGCCCCTGCGCTATCCGGAAATCTTCCAGCGCCTGGGGATCGACGCGCCCAAGGGCGTGTTGCTCTACGGGCCACCGGGATGCGGCAAAACCCTCATCGCTCGCGCCATCGCCCACGAGACCGAAGCCAGCTTCTTTTCCATCAGCGGGCCGGAGATCATCCACAAATTCTATGGCGAGAGCGAAGCGCACCTACGGAAGATCTTTGACGAGGCGACCAAGAAGGGCCCCAGCATTCTGTTCATCGACGAAATCGATGCCATCGCCCCCCGGCGCGACAATGTGGTCGGGGATGTGGAGAAGCGGGTAGTGGCCCAGCTTCTGGCCCTGATGGACGGCCTGAACAAGAGGCAGAACGTCATCGTCATCGCCGCCACCAACATTCCCAATGCGCTCGACCCGGCCCTGCGCCGCCCGGGCCGTTTTGACCGTGAGATCGTCATTCCCATCCCGGACCGCCGTGATCGTCTGGAGATTCTGGAGATTCACAGCCGGGGGATGCCCCTGGCGGGCGACGTGCAGATGGAGCACCTGGCGGAGATCACCCACGGTTTTGTGGGCGCGGACCTCGAGGCGCTCTGCCGGGAGGCGGCCATGAGCTGCCTCCGGCAGATCATGGGCGAGATCGATTTCGGCCAGACGGGGATTCCCTACGAGACGCTCTCGAAACTCGAGGTGCGCATGGAGGACTTCCTGGCCGCGCTGCGCGAGATTGAGCCCTCTGCCATCAGGGAGGTCTTCGTTGAATCCCCGAATATCCACTGGGGCGACGTGGGCGGGCTTGCCTCTCTGAAACAGCGCTTGGTCGAGGCCGTGGAGTGGCCGCTTAAGTATCCGCATCTCTTTGAGAAGGGCGGCGTGACCCCGCCCAAGGGAATTCTCCTGGTCGGGCCACCGGGATGTGGCAAGACCATGATGGCCAAGGCGATCGCCACGGAGAGCCAGACGAACTTCATCTCCGTCAAAGGGCCGGCACTCATGTCGAAATGGGTGGGGGATTCGGAAAAGGGGATTCGCGAGATCTTCCATAAAGCCAGGCAGGCGGCGCCCTGTATCATTTTCTTCGACGAGATTGATGCTCTGGTGGCGACCCGCAGCGCGGGAACCGCGGACTCGCATGTCTCAGAGCGGATCCTGAGTCAGTTCCTGGCGGAGTTTGACGGGATTGACGAACTCCGGGGGGTGCTTGTCCTGGGGGCGACCAACCGCCTGGACATGCTGGACGCCGCGGTTCTCAGGCCCGGGCGTTTCGACGAGATCGTGGAGATGCAGTTGCCTGAGCAGGCGGACCGGGAGGACATCTTTGCGGTCCATCTGCGCCAGAAGCCCATGTCGGCGGGGATTGATTGCGCGGCGCTGGCCGCCAAGACCGAGGGGTTCAGCGGCGCCGACATTGCCGCGGTGGCGCGCCAGGCTGCCATGACGGCGGTGCGCCGGGCGGTGAAGGGCCTGGAGACGGGCGCGGTCGGCGAGGCGGAGATTGTGATTTCGTGCCAGGATGTGGACGCCGCCGTAGCGGACGTGCGCAGGGGGCCGGGATGAGCCATGGGATCTACCTGTTCTGTCTGACGCCGACGAATCCGCTTCTGGAAATCGCCGGGATGGGAATGGACCCAGCCTGTCCGCTCCGGGCTGAGCCCAGCGTCGGCGTGGTTGCCATCGTCTCCGAGGTGTCGCTGGAGGACTTTCGCGGGCCAGAGTCTCGTGAGCGCCTGGCGGACCTGGCCTGGGTGGCGCCCCGGGCCTTGCGCCATGAAGAGGTCATCCTGGGGATTCTGCGGCAGGCGCCCGTGCTGCCGGTGCGTTTTGGCAGTGTTTTCTCGTCTTCGGCCGCCTTGGCGTCAGTGCTGGAACGGCATCGGGACGCCTTGACGGGATTCTTTCAGGCTACGGCTGGGCAGGAGGAATGGACCCTCAAGGCCTATGTGGACCTGCCCGAGGCCAGGTCGCGCATCCAGGCCGAGCACGTGGCGGCGGCCGGTGAGCAGTTGGCCAGGCTGACCCCGGGCAAGCGCTATTTTGAGGAGCAGAAGATCAAAGGCCTGGTGGAGCGGGAGATGGCGTTCTGGCTCAAGGGCATGACGGACGACATCGCCAGGTGCTGCGAGGGCGTCTGCTCGGCGTCCAGCGTCGGCCGTCTGCTGTCGCAGGAATTGACTGGGCGGGCCGACGAGATGTTCTTCCATGCCGCGCTGCTGGTGCGCGCGAGTGCGGTCGAGAGCCTGCAGCGCCTGGTGGTTGAGTGGAATGCCAGCCACGCCTCCGTGGGGCTTCATCTGGAGGCTTCCGGCCCCTGGCCTCCCTACCACTTTACGCCCGTTTTGGACACGCCGGAATAAGGGAGGCTCCTGCAAAACCAGCGGCTGGCCCTGGAGTCCGCGCTGCCATCGCCCGTTCCGGGCTGGTTCGCGGTACCCCAGATACGGCGGAAGCCCGGGCTACGCCCGAGCGGACCGCCGGCTCCAGGCGAGATAGCGGTGAGCCGAGGGGTCTGCAAGAGCAGCAAGGGTGTGAGGAAGCCCGGGCTAAGCCCGAGCGGACCGCCGGCTCCAGGCGGGATAGCGGTGAGCCGAGGGTTCTGCAGGAGCCTCAAGGGTGTATGGCCTACCTTGTCTATGGCATCATGAAAGCGCCGGTGGTGAATGGGCCGCCGCTGTCGGGGGTGGCGGGCGCGGCGGTATCCTTCGTCAGCGCTCCCGGCTTGGCCGCCGCGGTGTCGGAGGTGTCTGCCGTCGACAGCGCGCCGCCGGTGGCGGAGCTTCTCGTCTACAGCCGAGTAGTGGAGCATCTTCATCGCACGCAGGCGGTGGTTCCCATGCGCTACGGTGCGGTGCGGGAGAGCCTGTCGGCGGTGCAGCGCCTCCTGGCGGAGGGCAAGCTTCGCTATGAGGCGTTGCTGACGGATCTGGAGGGGCAGGTGGAGATGGGGATCCGAGTCCTGCTTCCCGCGGCCGTGGCGCCGCCGCAGGAGGAGGCGCCGCCGGTAGACGGCAGCCACTATCTCGCCCGGCGCAAGGCCTATTACCAGGGACGGGATGAGAACGCCAGGCAGCACCAGGCTCTTCTGGATCGCTACAATCGGGCTTTCTCGGGCCTGTATGCTAAGCACCGAACCGAGACGGCGACGCGCGAGGGGTGTGTGGTCCTGTCTCTCTACTATCTGATTTCCAGAGACCGGGTCGACCGGTTCAGGGAGACCTTTCGGCGGCTGGTTGAGATGGCCGGCCCCAAGACCCTCCTCAGCGGTCCGTGGCCGCCCTACAATTTCGTCACTCCCGATCCCTCGCCAGGGGTCGGAGCAAGCCCTGAAGCTGAACCATGAGGGGAGAGCCTCGATGAGCGAAAGTTCCTTGGATCTGGCAGGCGCCGCGGCGGCTTCGCGCTACCAGCATCTCTATACCATGCTCCTGGATGCCATTCCATCGTCCGTTCTCCTGATTGCCCAGAACCTACGCATCCTATCGGCAAACCGCAATTTTCTGGAAAAGAGCCAGAGAACTCAGCAGGCGACGGTTGGGCACCGGCTTGACGAGGCGCTTCCCGCCGTGATCCTGGAGCAGATGGATATTGCCAGGCGGGTGCAGCGCGTCTTTGAAACCAACCAGGCGACCAAGGGCGAGCGGATGACCTATCGGGCTCCGGGGGTGCCCATCCGCATCTACTACTACAGCCTCATCCCGTTCGTCTGGCAGGGAGAGACGGAAGCGGTCCTCCTGCTCATGGATGACGTCACCGAGCAGGTGCGGCTGAGTGATGAGGTACGGCGGGTCGAACGGCACCTGGCAAGCATCGTGGACAGCGCCAGCGATCTGGTTATCTCGACCGATAGACTGGGCCGGATACTGACGTGGAACGCGGCGGCCGAGAGGCTCTTGGGGTACTCCGCTGCGGAGGCGCGGGGACGCGGGTTAGCCGAGTTCTGCACCAGCGAGTATCGGGAAGACATCCAGGCGAGCCTCAGTCGCGTCGACAAGCACTACTCTTCCCAGGTCGAGGAATGCCCCCTCACCACCAAGCACTCCGCGGTCCTCCTCGTCTCGTGGGTCTTTTCGCCGCTGTCGGACCGCTCGGGTCAGATCGTGGGTGTCGTGGCCATGGGCCGGGATCTGACGGAGAGGCGTAAGTTCGAGTCGGAAATGATCCAATCCCAGAAGCTGGCGGCTCTTGGGGTCATGGCGGGTGGCATCGCCCACGAGATCAGGAACCCCCTGGCCGTCTGTTCGTCGGCCGCCGAGTTCCTGCTGGAAGAGAACTGCACGCCGGAGTTCCGCCAGGAGTGTGCGGGCAAGATCTACCGAGGGGTTCAACGCGCCTCGGCGATCATCGAGAATCTCCTTCGCTACTCGCGCCCTACCGTCGAGGCCCGAACCGGTTCCGTCGATCTGGTCACCGTGATTCGGGAGACCTTGGCCCTGGTGGCTCATCACGCCGAGCTTCAGAGGATCGAGACGAAGGTCTCTCTGGCGGTGGACCATGCCATGGTGCGGGGCGCGCCGGTGTTGCTGCAGCAACTCCTGATGAATCTCTTCCTGAACGCCATGACGGCGATGCCCACCGGCGGCATCCTCGAGGTCGGCCTGCGCTTGGTCGCCGGCAGCATCAAAGTCCGGGTTGCGGACACCGGTTGCGGCATAGCAGAACGGGATATCGAAAGGATCTTCGATCCGTTCTATACGACCTCGACGACCGGTTCGGGGACGGGGCTGGGCCTGTCCATCTGTTACTCCATCGCGAAACAGCACGGTGGCAGCATCGAGGTGGCGAGCGTCGAAGGCAGAGGCAGCACCTTTACGATCAAGCTGCCTGTGTGCGACGAGTAAGGATGGCCCGTGGACAACGGCAGTGATCAGTTCCTGGTCGTCGATGACGAGGCCGACATGTGCTGGGCCCTGGCGCGGGTCTTGCGGAGCGTCGGCGCGGTCTGTCAGACGGCGCCCGACGCCAAACAGGCCATCGCCTTGGCGAAGCGCCAGCCCTTCCGCCTGGCTTTCCTGGACGCCAAGTTGGGGACTGACGATGGCCTCGACTTGGCTCGGTGGCTCCATGAGGTCATCCCGGGTATCCGCATCGTTATCGTCTCGGGTTACTACTACCAGGACGACCCGATCATCACCGACGCCATCCGCTCCGGATTGATCTCGGCCTTTATCGCCAAGCCCTTTGCGCGCGCTGACATCCTGCGCGCCATCGCCCCGGTGCCAGGGGCAATGCGGCAACCGCCTCCCGCTATCTAGGGAAATGGATCCATAGTCCTGGCGCCATACTTGCCTGCCTGGGGGCCATGATACACCCCCGCCTGCTCTCCCGGCCCGGACGCATGTCAGTTCCGTAGGTGGTGACGACTCAGACCCTGTGAAGAAATCGGGGTCGGGATCGTGCCTGGCTGAACCACGTAAAGTGGCTTGCGGACGGCATCTCTAATCCGCCTCGCGCCAG
>CAIZKT010000128.1:0-7572 GCA_903933565.1 uncultured Victivallales bacterium
AGAGCCCGAGCATGATGACCAGGATCGGATTCTCCCGGATCAGCCCCTTGGTCAATTCCCGCAGCAGGTAGTTGGAAGCATGGCCTGCGCTCATGGTTTCGCTCCCTTGTCCTGCAGGTGGGACGCCAGGGTCGAGGACACGGCCCGGGTCACGGCCCGGGAGGAGATCGTCGCCGCCGTGATGGCGTCAATCTGCCCCCTCTCCGGGCTTTCCTTCCGCAGCGCCAGTTGGCCGAGGCTCTTGTTCTTGAACTGACCGCGGAAACGGTCCGTGCCGATCTTGGCGCCCAGCCCGGGCGTCTCGGTATGGCTGAGCACCTTGAAGCCGGTCAGGGTATCCTCGAGAGTGGTGCCGAACAGCATCACGATCGGGCCGCTGTATCCCGGGGTCTCGGCCTGGAGAACCTGCCCGACCGGTTGCCCCTTGGAGCGGGCTTCCCATACCCGGTTGGGGGTGATCTCCTTGAACTCATCGGCCTCGGTAAAGACCTCACGCAGGGCCGCGTCCTTGGCCTTGCGCTCCCCGTTGGCGATCGGCTCCTGAGTCACCCGGTTCACCACGGCGAGGCTGCCCGCGGAGAAGCCGCAGGCGATAAACAGCACCGCCACCATTTTCACGAAGTCAGGCATGGCCTCTAAACTCCTGTCGGCATGTCATCCGGCACCTTCAGTACCGGCGGCTATGCCTTCCCTTTCCTGGTCCCGAAGATCCGCGGCTGCAGATACTTGTCGATAAGCGGGGTCAAGCAGTTCATGAACAGAATGGAGTAGCACACGCCTTCCGGGAAGCCGCCGTAGGAGCGGATGGTCGCGGTCAAGGCGCCGCAGCCCGCGCCGAAGACGAGTTTACCGGCTCTGCCACTGGGGCTGGTGACCAGGTCCGTGGCCATGAAGAAGGCTCCCAGGATCACGCCGCCGGAGAGCACGGCGGCGAGGGGGTCGCGGCCGAAGCACAGCGAGAGGAGAGTGACGGCACCAATGAAGCTCAGGGGGATGCGCCAGTCGATGATCTTGAGCAGGAAAAGCACGAGCGCGCCGGCGAGCAGCGTCAGCTTGCAGGTTTCTCCCAGCGAGCCTGGCACATGGCCCAGGAAGAGGTCCAGGTAACCGTAGGTTTCGGGGGCGGCGTTCCCGAGGCGCTGCGCCTCCTTGAGCAGCCCGAGTTGGGTGGCGGTGGTCACGGCATCGACCGAGAGGAAGGAGTGTGTGGGCTTGGCCCAAGTGGTCAGGGCGACCGGCCAGGAGGCGAGCAGAATGGCGCGGGCCGCGAGGGCTGGGTTGAAGATGTTGTACCCCAGGCCGCCGAAGAGCTCCTTCACCACGAAAATGGCCAGGACGGCGCCGATGATGACCATCCAGAAGGGCGTGGTCGGCGGCAGCGTAAAGGCGAAGAGTATGCCGCTGACCGCCGCACTGCCGTCGGAGCAGGTCGGCTCCTTGCCAAAGGCGCGGTTGCAGGCCCATTCCGTGGCCACGCAGGTGACCACTGCGGTGACGATGACCACCAGGCTATGGAGGCCGAAGAGGAAGACCGACGCCACGGCCGTGGGCAGCAGCGCGGCGAAGACGATGCGCATCACCCTGCCGGTGTCGAGCGGCGTCCGCACATGGGGCGAGGCAGACACCACAAAGTTGCCTGGCATGGTCATCCGTTACGCTCCTGAATCGCAAACGCAGCCCGGGCGGCCACGGCCTAGGGCTTCTTGGCTTTGATCAGGCTGGCCTTGGCAAGCTTGACCAGATGCACGATCGGGCGCCGCGAGAAACATACATAGGTACAGGCCCCGCATTCGACGCAGTCGCGCACGTGGTGTGCATCGCACTCGGCGAAGTCCTGGCGCTCGGCGAAATAGGCGATGCGGTTGGGCATCAGGCCCATCGGGCAGAGGTCGACGCAGGAGCCGCACTTGACGCACGGCAGGCTCTTGACCGGTTGTCGCTGTTGCAGGACGACGATCCCGCTGGTGCCCTTGATGACGGGCACGTCCAGGGTGTACTGGGCCAGCCCCATCATGGGCCCGCCCATAATCACCTTGACGGGATACTCGCCAGGCACCATCCCGCCCGCTGCCTCGATGACCTGAGCAAACGACGTGCCGATCCTGACCAGCAGGTTCCGGGGATTCTGCACGCCGTCACCGCTCACGGTGAGAACGCGCTCGATCAGGGGCTTCCCCTTCGCCACGGCCTCGTAGACCGCCACGGCCGTGCCGACATTCTGCACCACCACCCCGATCTGGAAGGGCAGACCGCCGCTGGGAACTTCCTTCCCCGTGACCGCCTTGATGAGCTGTTTCTCGGCGCCCTGTGGGTACTTCACCTCGAGCGGCACGATCTCGACCGTGGCGCCCTGCCAGAGGGCGGCGTTCGCCGCGTGGCCTTGCATGATGGCGATGGCATCGGGCTTGTTCTTCTCAATGCCGAAGCAGACCCGGCGGCTGCCTAGGGCCCGCAGGAGGATTCTCGTTCCCTCGACCAGCTCCTGGGACCGTTCCAGCATCAGGCGGTGATCGGCCGTCAGGTAAGGTTCGCACTCGACCCCGTTGAGGATGAGGGTGTCGATCTTCGTCGGCGGCGCCGGGGAGAGTTTCACGTGGGTCGGGAAGGCGGCGCCGCCGAGCCCCACGACGCCGGCGGCACGGATCGCTTCAAGCAGCTCTTTGGCTGAGAGGGCCGACCCGTCGTTCCGCCGCTCCCAAGCCAGCGCGGTCGGCGGCGTCTGGTTCTCGATCACCACGGCGCGCACCGGCATGGACGAGGCCGGGTGCGGGTGGTCTTCAATGGCCACCACGGTGCCGGAGATCGAGGCATGAACAGGCGCCGAAACGAAGCCCTTCGCCGCACCGACGAGCTGCCCTTCCTGCACTGCATCGCCCACCTTCACCACCGGCTCGCAAGGGACGCCAAGGTGCTGCGTCAGGGGGAGCACCACCCGCGAGGGAAGTGGCATGACCTCAATGGGCCTATCCTTGGTTGCCGCCTTCTGGTCGGGAGGATGTATCCCACCCTTGAACGTGCGCAGAAATCCCATGCTCGACTCCGGGGGTCGGAAACGCAGGCATCCGTGACTTGCGCGCACCCTAGCCTCGGGCGGATGGCATGCAAGGCAGCAGGGACCACGCGCAGGGCGGTTTCGAGAAAACCGGCAGCCGCACGATTCGTGCCGGGAAAGGTAGCGGCGGGTCTCCAGACCTGCCGCTGGGGACAGCTCTGGAGAGCTGCCCCTACCCCAGAATACAACAGCCCTGCCTCGTCCCAGGGCGGTTTCAAGAAAGTGGCCATCGCGACCTGCCGCCATGGCGCCACAGCGGGCTGCGGAGCTCTGCGGCAATCACTTTCTTGAAACAGTGCTCGACGGAGTTTCGCGCGGCGGCCATCGGCGCGCTCAGTCGCGCTTCCAGGCCAAGGCGCCGGTGGGGCAGAGGGCCACGCAGGTGGCGGCGGTGGTGGTGAGGGCGGCGGCCAGGGTTTCCCCGAGCGGCACGCCGACGCGGACGTTGATGCCGCGCCAGAGGAAAGTGGTGCCGAAGCGCTCGCCGCCGCGGGCGGCGGCCTGGATGCAGAGGCCGCAGTCGATGCACTTGCCGGGTTCGTAGATCACCTCGGCATGGGTTGTCTCCTGGACGATGTCACGCCGGGTGTTGTGCCAGCGGTTTGGCACGGCCCCACACTGGCTGGCGACGCGGCGGAGTCCGCAGGTGCGGGCGGCGCGGCAATCGCAGTGGAGACAGCGGGCGGCTTCCACGCTGGCCAGGGCGTCGGAAAGGGGGGCGCTGCCTGTCGTGGCCAGGCGCGCCGCCGGGTTGCCGGCGGCGAGGAAGCGCGCCAGCTCGCCTGGGCGCAGATGCCCCAGGCTGACGTTCACCGGCGCGGGTCCGGTCGGCGCCCCGCCGCGCAACCAGTGATCAAGGCTCAGCGCCGCGGCTTTGCCCTGGGCCACGGCGCGTACTGCCATGTGTTTGATCTCACGCACCACGCCGCCCGCGGCGAAGACCCCGGCCACGGAGGTCATGGCTGTGCCGCGCTCGACCTGCACCCCGGCGGCGGTCATAGCCAGCCCGAGACGCGCGACGTCGGAAGCCGCGCCCACGGCCAGCAGCAGCGCGGCCGACTGACCGCGCCAGTGCTCCAGATCGGCGCTCGAACCGAGGTGTACGCCCAGGCGGAACTCGACGCCTAAGGCCACGATTGCCGCCACGTCAGCCGCCACGACGGTCGCGGGCAGGCGGTCCCCTCCCACGCCGAAACGGAGCCTGCCTCCCGGCTCCGAGCGCTCGTCGATAACGGTGCAGCGGTAGCCTCGCCGGGCGAGCCAGGCCGCCGCCGCCAGCCCGGCTGGTCCGGCGCCCACGATGGTCACGGGCGGGCCGAGCCGAGGCGGTGGGCTCGCAGGGGCTGGCGGCGAACCGGCTTGCCGTTGGCGCCAGGCCGCGCTGCGATGCAGGTCACGAATGGCGACGGCGGCGTCGTGCTGTGCCCGTCGGCACGCCTTTTCGCACGGGGCCGGACAGACCAGGCCGAGTGTTTCGGGAAGCACCAGCGCTTCCTGCGCCAGCGCCTGAGCCGCCGTCCAGTCGCCACGCTCGATGGCGCGCAGCAGCAGCGGGATGTCCAGATGTGCCGGGCAGGTCAGGCGACAGGGCCCCTCGCAGTCGCCGGTATGCTCGCTGAGCAGCAGTTCCAGCACCTCGCGACGGAAGCGTTGCACCTCCTCGTCGCCGGTGGTCACCTCCATGCCTTCCTCGGCTGGGGTGGCGCAGGCTGGCAAGAGGCGGGAGCGGCCGGCGACCTTGACGGCGCAGGCCATGCAGGAGGTGCTGCAATCGTATCCATCACGCCAGCATAGGGTTGGGATAGTCACTCCAACTCGGCTCGCCGCCGTCAGCAGAGTGGCGCCGGGGGCGACCTCGATTTCCTGCCCGTCCACGCGCAGCTTCGGCATGATCACTTCACCTCCACCGCGTCCACCGGGCAGGTGGCTCGGCAGGCATTGCAGCGCACGCAGAGATCCTGGTTGATAACCTGTCGCTCGAAGGGCCGGGGGGTGATCGCGCCCACCGGGCAGCCCTGCGCACAGCGGGTGCAGCCGATGCAGCGGGCCGTGATGGCATAGCGGATCAGCGCCGTGCAGCGCGCCGCCGGACAGACGCCGGCCAGGTGCGCCTCGTACTCCTGGCGGAAGTGCCGGATGGTCGAGAGCACGGGGTTCGGCGCCGTCTGCCCCAGGCCGCAGAGGCTAAGTCGTTTGACGGTCCAGGCCAGCGCCTCGAGCGCTTCCACGTCGCCGGGCTTGCCCTTGCCGGCGCAGAGCTTCTCAAGCAGGTCGAGCATGCGGCGCGTGCCGACGCGGCAGGGCGCACAGCGGCCACAGGACTGGGCCTGGGTGAAGTGCAGGAAGTAGCGTGCGATCTCGACCATGCAGTCGGACTCATCCAGCACGACCACGCCGCCGGAGCCCATGATGGCCCCCACCGAGTTCAGCGCCTCGTAATCGATCGGGGTGTCGGCCAGGGCGGCCGGCACACAGCCGCCCGATGGCCCGCCGATCTGCACGGCCTTGAAGGCCTTGCCCCCGGCGACGCCCCCGCCGATGCCCTCTACCACGGCCCGGATGGAGATGCCCATGGGCACCTCGATCAGTCCCCCACGCGCCGTCTTGCCGGCCAGTGCGAACACCTTGGTGCCCTTGCTGCCCGCGGTGCCGAGGGCGGCAAAGGCGGCCGCGCCGTGTCGCAGTATCCAGGGCACGTTGGCCAAGGTTTCGACGTTGTTGACCAGGGTTGGCTTGCCGTCGAGCCCGGCTTCGGCGGGATAGGGCGGCCGCAGGCGCGGCATGCCCCGCCGCCCCTCGATGCTGGCCAACAAGGCGGTCTCCTCGCCGCAGACGAAGGCGCCGGCCCCCTCGACAAGGCGCAGGTGTAGCCCCCAGCCGCGGCCCAGGATGTCTTCCCCCAAGAGCCCTTCCTCAGCCAGGCGTGCCAGCGCGGCCCGCACGCGCTGCAGGGCCAGCGGGTATTCGGTACGGATGTAAAGCACCCCTTCGCGCGCCCCAATCGCCCAGGCTGCGATGGCCGCTCCCTCGAGAGTCCGGAATGGGTAGCTCTCGAGCAGCATGCGGTCCATGAACGCCCCGGGATCCCCTTCGTCGCCGTTACAGACGAGGAACTTGATCTCGCCCGGCGCGGCGCGGACCTGCTGCCACTTGCGCCCGCTCGGGTAGCCCGCCCCGCCGCGCCCGCGCAGGCCGCTGGCCGTGAGCTCGGCGATCACCTGCGTCGGATCACCCCCTTGCACGCAGCGCCGGTAGGCCTCGAAGCCGCCACCGCGGACATAGCCGGCAAAGTCCAGCGGATCGAGTTCACCGCAGGCCTCGGTGGCGATGTGGACCTGCGGTCGGAGGAATTCCGCCAGCACCGACGGCTGGTCGCGGACGCCGACCGGGTGCCGGTCCAGCGCGCCGTCGGCCTCGTCTCCACGGTACAGCCGGTCGAGTCCGGCCGTGAGCCCGGCGCGCAACCTTCGCCAGGCGCCCTGCGGCCGGAAGTGCCGCCGGATGATGCGCCCGGCCTGCTCCGGTTCGACGTTGGTGTAGGTATGGCGCTGTCCGTCCGCCAGCAGGACCTCGACCAGGGGCGTTTGGCTGCAACTGCCGACGCACCCCACCTGCCGCAGTCGCACGGGTTGCCCGGTTGTGGCCAGGGCCTCCTCCACGGCGGCCAGCACCCGGGCGCTGCCGCGAGCTTGGCAGCATGATCCCAAGCCCAGACGGACCTCGCCCGCCGCCGCGCCGTCGAGTCGCGGTTCGCGCCGGGGCGGCGGGATGACGGTGCTCTGCCGCGCCAGGAAGTCGTCCAGCACCCTGCCGACGTCCGCGGGACGCACGTGGCCGTAGATCGTCTGTTCGATTTGCACCACCGGCGCCAGCGTGCAACACCCCAGGCAGGAGACGGTGCCGAGGGTGAATTGCCGGGCCGCGTCCGTGTCCTCCCCCTCGGCCAGGGACAGGCGCCGCCGGAAAGCGGCCAGGACAAGGTCGGCGCCCTTGACGTGGCAGGCCGTGCCCACGCACACCCCGATGGTGTACTGTCCGGCCGGCCGGTGCCGGAACAGGTCGTAGAAAGTCGCTACGCCGCTGATCGCCGCCGGGGTGATCTCGGTCAGTTCGCATACCCGCCGCAGTGCCGCCGGGGGCAGGTAACGGTAATGCTCCTGGAGGGCTCGCAGGATGGGGATGACCGCTTCGGCCGCCCGGCCCGCCTGCGCCACGATGCGCTCCACCGAGCTGAGATCGACAGACGCTGCCCCGGTGGGGTCGGGAACCGGGGTCGGACCTCTGTCAGGGCTGTCGTCGGCACGGACCTGCACGGCGTCTGCTCCGGCTATCGGGCTTCGCGGCGCGCATAACCTAAGGCCCGGCATAGGCCCATGCCAGTCAGTTCCGGGTCCCGGGTTCAGGGTTCAGGAAACGGCGAGACGGCGAGCCGGCGAGACGGGGAAACGGCGACTGGAGGAGACGGACAGGGAGACTGGCGGAGAGGAAAACAGGGTTCCGGGTTCAGGAAACGGCGAGAC
>CAIZKT010000129.1:0-4669 GCA_903933565.1 uncultured Victivallales bacterium
CGTGTCGCGAAGGCCAGACGCCGCGGAGCGCTGAAAGCGCGGCCATTCCTGAGCCCAGGGCACTCAAACCGGGTACCTGAGTAGTTACAAACCGGCTTGGGGTTGCCAGGGGCGGCATGGCGCACTAGGATTAGCGGTCGACGTTGCGCAGGGTGTGTTCCCGACGGGAGATATCAGGCATGACCAGTACCACCGGAACGGTCAGGGCGGCGGCGCTCAAGGCGGGGAAGTGGGCCGCGGTGGGCGCCGCCTTGCTGGTCGTGGGGGTGGTGACCGGCTGTCGGTCCGCCGGAGTGTGGGGGGCGCGCCCGGCTGGAGGTGAGGTCGGGCCGGTTGCGGGGACTACGCCCGCGGTGGTGGTAGTTGCGCCGTTGCCGGCGCCGGTAGGGATGCAGCCCCGTGCGCCTGGCGCGGTGGAGCCCGCGCGGGTTCCGGCGGAGCCGGGGAGCGAGGTCTGCACGTTTGCCGTGCTTGGGGCGGACCCGGCGAGCCGTCCCGCCCCCGGGGGTTTCGCGGCAGTTTGGGAGGCGGCCCAGGCCTTGGCGCCGCGGCACACGGTGATTCTGGGGAGGGCGGGTTTGAGCGGGGAAGGCAGCCTCGAGCGCCGCGAGCAGGGGCTGCCGGTCGGGTTGGGCGCCGAGGCGGCGCCGACCGTCTTTTTTCCTGGCGGGCCCGAGACGCCGGGGGGTGATCGGCGGCAGGCTCCCTGCGAGCGGGCGCTGCTGTTGTTCCTTTCTGGCCGCGCCGTCGCCGCGGACGGCGTCGGGCAGGCGCAATGGTTGCAGGAGCGTCTGGGCGCGGCGCGGGCAGCGCAGCCTGTCCTGCTCTTTCTCGATCAGCCGTTGTGGGAGCGGTATCCTGGCCACTGGCCCCGGTTGCAGGAAGCCCTCGAGTCGTCCGGTCTCGAGGTTCACGTGGTGGCGGCGGGGACCGGGCGTTTCTCGTGGTGGCGGGAGGGCCGGGTACAGTTCCACACGCTGGGCTGGGCGGCGGCGGCGGCCAGTCCCGGGTCCGCGTCGGCCGATGGCGCGTTTCCCGGCCTGCTCTGGATTTCCGTGGGGTTGCAGCGGACGACATTGCGGGTGGTTGAACCGGCGGGCTTGTTGTCGGCCGAAGTCTTCAGCCGACGCTTGCAGGAAGAGCGGCAGGCTCTGCGGGACGCTTGCCAGGCCGGCCCCGTTCTGGCCGGGGACGGGATCACCGAAGTGCGTTGCAGCAATCCGACCGACACGCCGCTGGCCTTTGAAGCGACCTGGCACTTTGAGGGCAGCGACGGGCGGGTAGAGCCGCAGATGCTGGGCTTCTCGCTGGAACCCGGACAAGCGTTCCGGCAGCGTTTTCATCTGCAGGCGGACCGCGGTCTGCCGCTGAAATTTGCCCGACCGCGGCTGGGGCTGACGACGGTTTGCCGAGACGGCCTGGGGCGGCCCGTGCAGGTGCGGCTGGAGCTGGCGCCGTGGGTACGCATGGGTGGAGAGGTGGGGCAACTGGGGGAGTTGTTCATGGTCGATGGCAACCTGGGCGACTGGCCGGGAGGCGGGAATCCCATCAACCATGCTTCGCAGGTGGTTCTTGCCGCGCAGCCTTGGCGCGGCCCGGCGGAGTTTGCCGGCAGTCTGTATGTGGGCGAGCAGGGGAGCCGGTTGTGCTTTGCCCTCGAGGTCCGGCGGGAGAAGGACGTCGACGTGGGGTGCGTGCTGCTGGTCGATCCACGGGGAACGGAGGGCGGCGCTTTTGCTGGGTCCGGCGGGCCACTGGCGGTCACGGTGGCCCCGGATGGGCAGGTCACCGTGGTGGCACCCCGGCCGGAGGAGGTGACCGCGGTCTGGCGGCCAACCGGCGAGGGCGGGGTCCTGGAAGTCGCCTTTGACCGCCGCCTTTTCGCTGCTGGCCGTCTGCCGGAGACCATCCTGGCGGACGCGGTTCTGACGTGTTTTGGGGCCTCTGGCGAGCCCGTCACCGCGCTCTGTTTCTCCGGGGATGCACAGGGGCGGGAGGGCAGCGGGCTGTACGGCCGGTTCCAGCGCCCAGCGCTCTCCGGCGCCCCTGGCAGCGCCGGGGGGACGGGCGGCCGGTAGCCCATAAACGAGCCTCAGGAGAGCAGGCATGCACACGCTGGTATCGTTGACGGTGTCCGAGTCCAAGCGCCTGATTGCGAAGGGTGTAGCGGCCTATGAGCCGGTGCGGCGCGCCGTTCAGGAGGGGATTGTCGCCATCAGTTCCGGCACGACCAACGGCTATGTGATTGAGGAACTGACGGGGGAACGATTCGACAAGAAGACTCTGGTCACCGGGCGGACTCTGCCAAGCGGCTACAGCGGTCCGGCCCTCACCGCTACGGGCGAGGATTTGATCTTGCGGAAGGGAGAACGCGTGCGTGGCGTGCGGGCCATGCTGTACGTCAACGAGATGGGCCCCGGCGATGTGTTCATGAAGGGGCTGAACGCGCTGAACTACGAGCGTCGGCAAGGGGCGGTGCTGATCGGCCATCCGACCGGCGGCACGGTCGGCGCGATCCTCGGCACCATGATGGCCCGGCGCCTCCGTTTTCTGCACCCTGTGGGTCTGGAGAAGAGCCTGTGCGTGGACCTGGCGGCAGTGGCGGAGCGGATCAACGCGGACGCCTCCGGCAAAGGGCCGACCCTGTGGCTGGTACCGGGGGAACTGTTCACCGAGATCGAGGCTCTGAGGGTGCTTTCCGGGATCGAGGCCGTGCCGGCGGGAGCCGGTGGCGTCGGTGGCGCCGAAGGAGCCGTATGGCTGGCCCTGTTTGGGACGGCGGCAGAACTGGACAAAGCGCAAACAGCCCTGGCGTCGGTCCGGGGTGAACCGGCGTTTGCTTCAAACTGACGGGAGCCCAGGTGAAGCCGGGTGCCTGTGCCTAGAGCTCCGGCGCCAGCTCCACCCAGCCGCCCTCGGCTTCGTAGGCGGAACGGTACATGGCGTCGAGGATGGACTGGGTGCGGCGGCCGTCGCGCCCGGAACAGGTCAGTGCGGCGCCGCCACGGATAGCAGCGGCCAGGTTGTCGGCGGCGTTGAGCCAGGCGGGCTCGACCGTCCGCGGCGCGACCTCGGCCCAGGCCCCCTGCAAGAACCAGCGCTCCAGCGGCTGTGCGAATGGGCCACCCTCGGCGTGGAAGTAGGCGCCCGCGGCGCCGGTCAGTTCCAGGCGGGCAAACCAGGTCTGCTGAGGGTAGCAGGTGGTGCTGGTGAAGGTGACCATGGCGCCGTTTGGGTACTCCCACACTGCCGTGCCGTAGTCTTCGGCCTCGATGGCGTGATTCTGGGTGCGCAGGCAACAGCGGGCGCGGGCCGGGATGCCGAGGGCATAGGCGAACTCGTCGATATGGTGGATGGACTGGTTGGAGAGGACGCCACCGCCATCCCAGCGCCGGGTGCCGCGCCAGGCGCCATTGCTGAGGAAGTACTCCATATCCCGCAGTATTTTCAGTTCAAAGGAGCCGCTGAGGAGGGTACCGAAGCGCCCGTCGGCGACGGCGGCGCGCAGGGTGGTGAGGTCGGTCTGGAAGCGGCGGCCGAAGTCGACCGCGAGCAGGCGGCCCTTGTCCTCCGCCTTGCGGATCATGGCATCGCAGGCGGCCAGGGAGGCGTCCATGGGTTTGGTGGTGAGGACGTGTTTGCCGGCCTCGAGGGCAAGCTGGGCGATCTCGCCGTGGCGGCCGGTTTCGGTCATAACGTAGATGACCTCTACGGCGGGGTCATCGAGCCAGCGCCGCAGGTCGGTGCCGTAGGGGACATGGCAGGCCTCGCCGGTGCGTTTGGCGCGGGCTTCGACCAGGTCGCAGACGCCCACGAGGCGAGTGCCGGGGGTTTCGGTGATCAACTTGGCGCGGCTGTGTCCCATGCCCAGGCCGATGACGGCGAAACGGACGGGGTCCGCGGCCCAGGGCCGTTGGACGGCGGTGGCGGCAGCTCTGGGACCAGGCAGGCCGCCGGGGGCGGCCGAGGGCCAGGCAGTCCGCAGCACCTCGACGACGCGGCGGCTCATCTCGGCGGGGGTGGCTTTGGGGTCGGGGTTATGTGTTTCGACGCTGACCGGGCCGCGCAGGCCGGCCTGATCGCAGATCTGCAACACCTCATCGTAGGGGATGGTGAAGGGCGCCAGGCCGGGCACGCACCCGGTCGCCTTGACGTGTATGAGGCGGCTGTGGGAGGCCAGGCGGCGGATGAAGGCGCCCCGGTCGGCCTCGCGCTCGGGGCAGTTCCAGGTGTTGCAGACATCCCAGGCCAGGCCCCAGGAGGGGACGTCCAGCAGGCCGAGCATGGCGATGACTTCGTCGTGGCTGACGCCACAGTTTTCGAAGGCCAGCACCAGCCCGGCTTCCCGTGCCCGTTCAGCCAGCGGCATGAAGCGGTCGAGGACTTTCTGTTGCTCGTCGGGCCGGACGGCCAGTGCGCCGGCGAGATCGCGCTCCGGCTGCCAATAGAAGAACGAGCGCACCAGGGTGCAGTCCAACGCCTTGGCGGCGCGGATGATGCCCTCGAGTTTGGCAGCCTCGGCACGGCAGCGCTCGGCATCGGGCAGGTGGACCTTGGCCAGGGAGGACTCGATGCAGCCCACCCGCATGCCATGCGCATCCAGGAGTTGGCGCAGCTCGCGCAACTTGGGGTCGGTCAGCGCCTCGATGGCGCGGTTGAAGACGCGGCC
>CAIZKT010000130.1:0-5594 GCA_903933565.1 uncultured Victivallales bacterium
CCTGGGCAGACCGCTATAGTATCGGCGCTTCTTGCAGCCCGATGGTGTAATGGTAGCACAACTGGCTCTGGTCCAGTTAGTCTTGGTTCGAATCCAGGTCGGGCTGCCAACTGGATACCATAGGCGAACCGGGAAGGAGTAGGCGCACGGTCCAGGTGCCGGCCTTCTCTCCCGGTTCGATCCTCTCCACTACGGCCCGCAGTACTGCGGCCGCCCCATCGGGGTCGTCTCCCATCACATCCATGGCCTGCACCAGGCTGCGGAATTGTTGCAGCCACGCATGGGCGTCGGCCAGTTGGGTGGCGGGGTTGGCCAGGTCTACGACGGCGGCTATCCGAGCGCTCAGCCGCGCAACTTCGGCCTGGCACTCGGTCAAGCGGCGGTTGAAGAGCCCCGCGTTGTCGCGGGTGACGACTCCGTCGATGAAGAGCCGGACCAGCGTTTCTTGTTCGGCCTTGGCGCTGGCCAGGGCGGTCCGCAGGCTCTGGACTTCGGCCATGGACTCGGAGGCGGCGGCGGTGGCTCTCATGCGGTCGGTGAGGAGCTGGCAGGCTTCTTCGACGGTCGGCAGGCTGACGGGGACCTGGCGCAGGAGCTCGCGGACGGTGGTCTCGACCTGGGCGGCGGGATACCGGCGCTTGCAGCCGTCGCGATCGGTACACAGGTAGTAGCGGTAGGGGATGTTGTTTCTGCCTCTGGCGCTGCCGGGGGTGAGGAAGCGGCCGCAGGAGCAACGCAGTAGGCCACTCAGTGGGTAGGGGTGCTTGCGGGCGGTGCTGCGGGCTGCGGGGGCTGCGCACGGCGGGTCTTGGGGACGGCGGGTGCTGCGGGCCGGTAGGCGGGCCTGGGCCCGGTCCCAGAGCTCGCGGTCGATGATGGGGACGTGGCGGCCGGGGTACTGCTGGCCGTCGTATTCGACGATGCCGTGGTAAAAGGGGCGGCGGAGCATGTTCCAGATGCTCTGGGCGGCGACGCCGTGGCGGCGCCCAAGTTCGACGGGGTAGGCGGTGCCGTTGGCACAGGAGCGGTATACGTCGCGCACAACTTCGGCTTCGCGCGGCTCGATCTCGGGCACGTTGTTTTTGGGGCCGGCGCGGCGGTAGCCGTAGGGGGGGGTGCCGTAGGGGATGCCGCCGCCGCGGGCGATGGTGACCATTTTGGCGCGGGTGCGGTCGGCAATCATGCGGCGCTCAAATTCGGCGAGGAGGGCGAAGATTCCCAGGATGAGGGGTCCCATGGGGGGCTCGCTGGGGAAGGGCATGGCGTAGACGACGAGGTGCTTGCCGTGGCGGGCGAGTTCGGCGCCGATCTGGATGACTTCGAGGGCGCTGCGGCCGATGCGGTCGATGTGCCGGCAGACGAGGGCGTCCCACGGGGCGGTGCCGGCGCGCATGGATTCCATGGCGGCACGGAACTGGTGCATGGCTTTGTGGTCGGCGGTGGCGAGTTCGTCCCACGCTTCCAGGCAGACCCCCGCGGGATCCCGCGCGAGGACGTAGGCGCGGCCGTCGCGGAGCTGGTCGGGCACGGTGGTCTCGGCGCCGTCCCAGGTGCTGCCCTTGGGGCTGACACGGGCGTAGAGGAGGTAGCGCATGGTGTGGGATGTCTCCGACGGCCGGGGGGACGCATCCCCCGCGGACCACCAAACTTGCAGGACGCGGCAGACACGGCGGGTTTGGTCAGCGGAGCTGACTGCGCCGCCGCATCGCCGCGCCCTGCGGGCGGGCGAGAGCAGGCTTTGCAGTACCGCGAGAGCAGGCTTTGCGCTGGCCATGGCTACTCCTGTGACTGCGTAGCGTCCTACATCGCCTTGCGCTTCGGCTTCTTTGCAAATGCCGTGAGGCCGTTGCCGAGTATTGCTGAGGCCTGAGTCAGTGCCCTGGACTCAACGTCGGTGAGTCGCCCCTGGAAGCGCGTGGCCATGGACCAGAGCCCAAGGGACAGGGTGCGACAGTTGTGGCACAATTCGTCTGCGGCGCTAATCGTCGGCCCCCCGACTGGCCAGGTATGGTAGGGGGCGAGGGCCTCGGGCTCGCACTGTAAAGCATGGGCGAGCGCCAACAGACCTTTGGGCTTCGGAATACGCTTGGATTTCTCATAGGCGCCTATTGAGGATTTCGAGACGCCTGAAGCGCGTTCCAGGGCCGCCATTGACATCCCTGCGGCCAGGCGCTTTTCTCTGAGGTTGACTGATAGGTTTGTGGCCATGAATTATCTCCGAATCATCTACAATAGTAGACACTTGCAGAAAAAGCAATCGGAACGCTTGCATCGTCTACAACTGTGGACGATGGTAAAGACATAACACAGAAGGAGCGAAGACCGATGCAGAACGAAGAACTGACAGCGCTAAACGTCCAGGTGCCTAAGAGTTACAAGGTTTCTATTGACGCTATAGCCGCCCAAGAGATCACAAGTTCGGCAGCCGTTGTGCGCCGCGCTATCAGGTTTTTTTTAGACCAGGCGTCTACAAAAGTGGACGCTAGTTGCCCTGTCGTGTGCGGCATCCGCGTAAAGCCTGAAGTGAGGGTTGCGAAATGACCCTCCAGGTCCAGAGCGAAACGGTGGTCGGTGACAAGCGGATCCCAACGGTCGGCGGTCACGCTCTGGCGCTGGCGCTGGCGGAGATGGCGTATCGGCGGTTCTGCGGCACTGGCATGCCTGCGGAACGCTCGCGGCATGAGACGGCGGGGATGGCGCGGCCCGGCGAGTCCGCGCGCTCTCTCAAAGACCCCGTGGCGCTGGCCGAGGCCGAGTTGGCGTCGCTGCGGGCGGCACAGCAGCGGATAGCAGATCACACGGACGGGCGTTCTGCCGCGCGGGCAGAGCCGGGACAGTATCCCGCTACGACACGGCCGGAATCGGCCCCGTCCACCAGCTTCCATCCCGGCCGGGGCACCCACCCCAAGGGCTCACACGCCCGCACTCATCTTTCAAGTACCGCCCCGGCCGGGGTGCCATCCGCCAGCGAGGTGAGGCCATGAGTGAGGCCATTCCCAAGACTGCCGCCCAGCAGGTTCTCCAGGCCGCGCTCGACGCCGCCAACCAGGCGAGAGACGGGCTGCGGCACAACCCGGTGCAGCTACAGGCGCTGATTCACGGACTGCACCTGGCCGTGGTCCGCGCGCAGGAGACGCTGAGAGAGGCCAAAAAGGAGGCGAATTCGTGACCACTCAAGAGTTTTGTGCCAAGCACAACGCCTGTCTCGAGGGCATGGAGTGGGCCGCGGCGCGCGGCCTGAAGTATGAGCCGATGGAAGCCACGTACAGACACCCGGAATTGCCCTACGAGTGGCGCAAGTGGGCGCTGACCCGTCCCGGCGTCTGCAACGACCGCGACCTGCGGTTGTTTGCCTGTCGGTGCGTGCGGGAGACCCCGCTGGCAGATGGGCGGCAAGTGTGGGACTTGCTGACCGACCCCCGTAGTCGGGCGGCAGTCGAGGTCGCGGAACGGTACGCGCGCGGCGATGAGGCAGAGTTGTCCGCCGCCAGGGACGCCGCCTGGGACGCCAGGGCCGCCGCCAGGGCCGCCGCCAGTTACGCCGCCAGGGCCGCCGCCAGGGCCGCCGCCAGGGCCGCCGCCAGTTACGCCGCCAGTGACGCCGCCAGTTACGCCGCCAGTGACGCCGCCAGGGCCGCCGCCAGGGCCGCCGCCAGTTACGCCGCCAGTGACGCCGCCAGTGACGCCGCCAGGGCCGCCGCCAGTGACGCCGCCAGTGACGCCGCCAGTTACGCCGCCAGGGCCGCCAGTTACGCCGCCAGGGCCGCCGCCAGGGACGCCAGGGCCGCCAGGGCCGCCGCCAGGGACGCCGCCTGGGACGCCAGTGACGTGCATACCTCATGGATGTTGGAGTTGCCGGTCAGATTTGAGGATCAAAGGGCATGACCTCGCACTACGCACAGACCATGGACGCCATCGAGTCCCGCGCGCGCTACCGTCGCCAGGCCTGCCAGCGCCTGGGCTGGGACCTGGCGGCCTGCGCGGGGATTGTTGTGTTGATCGGGGTGAGCTGGCTGTTTGCCAGATGGCTGACGGAAGGAGGCCCGCTGTGAGTGAGCGTCAACGGGAGTTCGCCGCCGCGCTTACCTGGGGCGCCTGCTGGGCCGGGTTGGCCTGGGCCTGTTGGTGGGTCGCGACGGGGCGGTGAGGCGGGAAACGGAACGGACTTGGGCCGGTGTCGCAACCGGCGGAAGGCTACGGAACCGATGAAACACAAGACACCAGAACCCGCGGCACAGGTTAGGCCACGTAGCCGGCCTTTGCGACCCTGTGTCGCGGGTTCTGAGGTTTGGAGGACTGCGGAATGAGTGCCCTGCAACCGTCACTGCCACAGGCCGCCGCCAAGCTCGACCATTACAAGTGGTCCGAGGTCGGCCACCAAGTGCCGACCCGAGAACTTCCCGTAAGATCGCTACAGGTAGATATGACCTACCAGCGCGACGCGCTGAGCGAAGACAAGGTTCTCGGAATCGCCGGTCGGTGGAACTTCGCTTCGGCGGGAGTCCTGACCGTCAGCCAGCGCACCGATGGCTCGTATTGGGTAGTTGATGGCAACCACCGACGCGAGGCCGCCCTGCGCCGAGGAGACATCATCCGCCTGTCGTGCAAGGTCGTCACTGGATTGACCGTCCAGCAGGAGGCGGAGTTGTTCCGGCAACTCAACATGTACCGGACCAACGTCAACAGCTACACGAAGTACCGCAGTGCGCTGGTAGCTGGCGACGCAATCGTGATGGCGTGCGAGGCGATGCTGAGGCGGCATGGCCTGAAGATCCAGCAGGACGGCGACTGTCCCAACATCCTCGCCTTCCCACAGGCCATCGTGCAGCGCTTCAAGGCCAGCCCGGAGACCTGCGAGGATGCGCTTGCCCTGCTCCGCGCCATGATCGGCGACCGTGAGCAGATGACCAAGGACCTGCACGCCGGGGCATTCTACATCCTACAACGGTGTGACTTCGAGCGGGCCATGACCTTGGCGCCGAAGGCCCTCGCTGCTGGCGGCAAGCCGACGCTGCTACAGGCCGTGAATGCGACCGCCTGTCAGTTGGGGTCCGTGCGTAGCCACGAGCGGGTTGCGGCCATCGGCATTCTGTCAATTCTCAACCGCCGCGCGAAGTACCCCCTGACCCTGGAGGAGTAGGATCATGGACTCCGGCACCCTGTACCAGATCAAGGTGGACGAACTACGAACCGAAGCGCCATTCTGCGACCTGTTCGCGGTTCAACCCGTCACCGCTAAGGCCGTGACGGCGAGCATGAAGGCGGACGGCTACGACCAGGCGTTCCCGATTGTTGCCTGGAACGGCGTGGTCGTGGATGGGCACACCCGCCTGCGGTCGGCCCGTGCAGCTGGCCTTGACCGGGTGCCGGTGGTGTATCGCCAGTTCGAGAGCGAGAGCGAGGCGCTGGAGTACGCCATCGCCTGCCAGCGGAACCGGCGCAACCTGACCGACGCCGAACTGGTGCGCTGCGTGGCGGAGCTGGGGAAGCGCCAGCGAGGCGGGGCAGCAGGAACCAATCCGCAAGACTGCGGATTGCTCACTCCCCCCAGCGCCGCTCAGGTTGCCGAGACGCTTGGAGTGTCAACCCGCAAG
>CAIZKT010000131.1:0-30821 GCA_903933565.1 uncultured Victivallales bacterium
GCGGCAGAGCGCGGATGTACTGGTCCCCCTGGCCCTTGGCCCGCGGCACGGCCGTGGTTGCGGACACCGCAGGCATGATCAGGCCCTACGCGTGGATCTGGCGCTCTTTGGGGGTGAGGGCGAGGGCGAGGGCGGACGCAGCCCCAGATGGATCCGGCAAAGCTGCGTCAAGCCGCAGACAGTCCAAAGAGTCCCGCTGGCGCTGGGACTCGGTATCATACCGCGTCGGCCGCGATGCCAAGCTTTGGACTGCCGGTGGCTTGACACCGCTTTCCGTCCGTGTGTCGGCCTGGCAGCCCGGCGTCCGAGCCAACCCCTCACTTCACCCCACATCCGGCGCTATGGTAACTGCAGCGACGACGTCGGCACGATGGACCGCATGCTCTGACATTTCGGGAGGGCGACGGCAGTGTCATACAATGGCTACCAGCACATGGTTTTGGACGATTGCGTGCGCAGACTCCGGGAGCTTCGCGGCGAGCGTGCCGAGTTCCTGCGCTCCATCCACACCCGGGCCGGAGTCCAGGCCTTCCAGGACTACTGCCTCGAGGTGGTCGAACGCGCCTTCTCCCCACGGCCGCGCCGCACGCCGTTGAACCCGCGGATAACCGGCGTCCTCGATCAAGGCACGTACCGTGTCGAGAAGCTGCTGCTCGAGTCGCGGCCGGGGTTCCTGGTCTCGGCGAACGTCTACGTCCCCACCGACCGTCACGGCCCGTTCCCCGTGGTGCTGGGCACCTGCGGCCACAGCCTGGCGGGCAAGGCGGAGCCCGTCTACCAGGGCTTCTGCCAGCGTCTGGTGCGCTGCGGCTTCATGGTCCTGATCTTCGAGCCCTGCAACCAGGGCGAGCGCGACCAGTACATCGACGTCCCCAACCGTGAGTGCGTGGCCTCCTGCTGCCCGGCCCACAACATGATGGGCAAGCAGATGGAACTGCTCGGCGAGTACTACGGCATGTGGCGCGCCTGGGATGGCATCCGCTGCCTGGACTACCTGCTGCTGCGGCCGGACGTCGATCCGCGCGTCGTGGGCCTGACGGGCAACTCCGGCGGCGGTACCATGAGCGAGTGGCTGTGGGCGGTCGATGGCCGCTTCACCATGGCCGCGCCGAGCTGCTTTGTCACCACCTTCCTGCACAACCTCGAGAACGAGCTGCCAGCCGACTGCGAGCAGTACCCGCCCGGGGTGATCGGCGCCGGTCTGGAGATGGCTGACCTGATGGTTCCCCGGGCGCCCAAGCCGCTCCTGCTGCTGGGACAACAGTACGACTTCTTTGACCGCCGCGGCCTGCGTGAAGCCTTCGACGACCTGCGCCGCTTGTACAAGCTTCTCGAGCGGCCAGAGAACCTGGAGCTGTTCATCGGACCGACGACACACGGCTACAGCGAGCACAACCAGATCGCCATGGTGCGTTTTTTCTGCAAGCATGCCGGACTGTCGCCCGCGGCGGATCTGGAGAAGGTCACTCCCGTCGAGCCCAAACTCCTGGAGGCGACCCCGGCGGGCAACACGGTGCGTTACGGCTCGCGTCCCGTCTTTGCGCTGCTGGATGAACGGGCGGCGCGTCTGGAAGCGGTCCGCAAGCCGCTGGGCGCCGTCGCCCTGCGCCGCCGCCTCGAGTCTCTGCTGAGCCTGCCGCGCTGGAAGCGCCAGAGCGCCGGGGTGCCGCATTACCGGGTCCTGCGGGCCATTCCGATCGCCGGCAAGACCTGTGCGCGCTATGCCGTGGAGACGGATGGGGACATCCTGGCCATCCTGAAGAAGCGGCTGGTCAGCCCGGGCTGGGCCCAGACGCTGGATGTCGAGGAGACGATTCACCTCTGCCTGCCGCACGTCTCCAGCGAGGACGACCTGGCGGGTGACGCTTGGACGCAAGCCATCAACCCTGATGGCACGCTCTACGCGCTCGATGTGCGCGGCCTGGGCGAGTCCCTGCCCGAGCCGTCCGGTGCCGCTGGCTTCTTTCAGCCCTACGGCATGGACTACATGATGCACGGTCACGGCATCCTCTTCGGCGAGAGCTATCTCGGCCGGCGCGGGTTCGACCTGCTGCGGGTCATGGAGTTGCTCTGCGCCTCCGGGGCCAAGGACATCCGTCTCTACGGGCGAGGGCAGGGCGCGCTGCTGGCCCTCTTTGCCGGAGCCCTGCATCCGGCGGTGACGGCCGTGGCCTTGCGCAATGGCCCGAGCTGCTATCGGGACTGGACCCGCGCCCCGCTGGTGGCCTGGCCGGCGGCGAGTTTCCTGCGCGGCGTGCTGAAGAGCTTCGATCTGCCCGACCTCATGCACCTGCTGGGAGACCGCCTGACCGTCAGCGAGCCCTGGGGGCCGGACCTGAAGCCGCTGGGGACGACGGGCACTCCCTGAGGTCACAGGTACGGCGTCAGCAAGCGCGCCAGGCCGTCGCGCAGGCGAGCGGGCAGGGCGCGGCCATCGACCTCGGCCAAGGTCACCGGATGGGCGCTGCGCCGCTTCATTTCGACCCACTGATCAAGCCGTTGGGCCAGATCCGCATCGTAGCATTCCAGGTTGAATTCGAAGTTGAGCCGCAGGCTGCGCGCATCCCAGTTGGCCGATCCCAACAGTACCCAGCAGCCATCCACCAGCATCAGCTTGGAGTGATCGAAGGGCGGCGGGGTGAGCCATACCCGACAGCCATGCTGGAGCACTTGCCACCACATCGCCCGGGAGGCCCACAAGACCAACGGCAGGTTGACCCGGGCGGGCAAGATGATGTCCACCTGCACCCCCCGCATGGCGGCCAGATTCAGGGCAGAGACCACGGCCGGATCGGGGAGAAAGTAGGGAGTCACGATGCGCACCGAATGGCGCGCGATCGAGAGCGCTCCCAGCAGCGTCCAGAGGAGCTTTTCGAAGTTCTCATCCGGGCCATCGGTCACGCCCCGTGCCAAGACCGGCCCCGCGCTTTCGGTGCTGGGGAACCACCCTTCGCCGCGCAGAGATTCGCCGGTGGTGAACAGCCAATCATCGGCGAACACTTCCTGCAGGTGGCCCACCACCGGTCCCTGCACCCGGAAATGGATGTCCTGCACCGGCTTTGACGGGTGGCGTAGGAGGCAATGCCCCGCCCGGATATTCATGCCGCCGGTGAAGCCTAGACGCCCATCCACCACCAGGATCTTCCGGTGCGTGCGCAGGTTCAGCGACATCAGATGCCAGGGAGCAAAGGACGGGAGAAACCGCGCCACCTTCACCCGCTCGTGGCGCAGCGTATGGAGAATGGAGGGCCAGGAATAGCGTAGGCCGGCCGCGTCGATCAGTACCCGCACTTCCACGCCCCGTCGCACGGCCTCTCCCAGCGCCTGCGCAAAGACCACCCCGACGTCGTCCCGATCGAAGATGTAGGCGGAAAGAGAAACGGTCTGGCGCGCCTGGTGAATCGCCTCCAGCATGGCTGGATAGGCTTCCTCGCCGTTCACCAGTGGCTCAATCCGATTGCCCGGCAGCAGGGGCCGCTGCACCACACTGCCGACCACCCGAGCCAGCATGCTGAGATGCTCACGGTGCTCCGGCAGATGGCGCTGCAACTCTTCCGGCAGACATTCGGGGTGCGCGGCTTGGGCCCGGTAGCGCTCCAGGGTGCGGCGCAGCAGAATAGCCTTGTGGCGTATCCGGTTCACGCCGAAGATGAAGTACAGGATGGTCCCGACCACGGGCACCAGCCACACCAGCCCCACCCAGGCGATGGCGGCCCGCGAATCGCGCTTGTGGATCACCGCATGTCCCGTCGCCAACCCGGAGAGCAGCAGGTCAAGGGCGAAGAACGCCTGGTGCCAGGCGTCGTGCCACAGATTACCAGCGGCCATCGTCATCGCCGTCTGTCCCCCCAGGAATCAGCCGCCGTGAGAGAGGGTCAACTGGGCTCTCTAACGAATGTTATTCAAGGTATTTACGGAACACGTGGCTAGTGCTGCGCAAACGGGTGGCGGTTGCGGCTCGGGAGCGGGTTGTTCTGCCTAGCCAGCAGGTCGAGCAGCAGGTCCTTCAGCTCCGCCGTAAGGCTGGCAGCGGCCGGCCTGCCAAAGAGGTTGGTTGTTTCGTCTGGATCGTGGCGCAGGTCGAAGAGCATTCCGGCGCCATCGCCGAAGAGCGTCAGCCGGGCTGCGGGCGTGACCACGGTGCGGGCTCGCAGCGCGAGGTCCTGGTTGGCGTAGCTGCCGTACGACTCGACCAGAGCGGCCTGCGGCCGGTCCAGGCTGCCCGTATCACGCAACAAAGGCAGCAGACTGCGACCCTCCACCGGCACCTGGCACGGCACGCCCGCCAGGTCCAGAACGGTAGGGAACAGGTCCAGGTTGTTCACCATCTGTGCCTCAATCCTGCCTGCGACCAGGCCCGGCGCACGAACCAGCAGCGGCACGCGGAAGCATGCATCAAAGTGCCAGGCGCCCTTGGTGGGCAGCCCATGGTCACCGAGCATGTCACCATGGTCTGAGGTGAAGACCACGGCCGTATCGCGGTCGAGGCCGCTGCGGGTCAGGTACTTCAGGAGGCGTCCCACCTGCTCATCGACAAAGGCCGTAGAGGCAAGGTAATGGCGGCGGAGCCGACGCCAATCGGCCTCCGTAGTACCCCTGAACTGGGCCACAAACGGGACGACCCCGAAACGTGCCAGGACGTGACTGAGGTTCGCGTCACCGGAGCGCACGGGCGTCGGCACCCGGGGCTCAGCGATTAGGTCAAGAAACCGCGGCGGCGGATCGTAGGGGTCGTGCGGGTCCACGAAGGAGACTTTCAGGAAGAAGGGCCGACGTTCGTCGCGCTCCCGTAGCAGAGCCAGAGCCCGGTCCACCACCCAGTGAGTCTGACACGCTTTTTCGGGGATTGGCGTGGGCACGGCCTCGTGGGCGGAGATCCGCAGGGGGAAGGACTGTCGGGCGGCGCGGATCTCGGCCAGCAGGTTGCGGTCGCGCGGGCCGTAGTGCTCAAGGTGCGGCAGAGGCCACACCGTGGCCAGCGCCGCCGTGAAGCAGTCCGGGTGCTCACGCTCAACCCAGTCCAGCCAGTCGCCGGCGCGAATGTCTTCCGTGACCTCGGCTCGGTCGAAGCCGTACTTGCGCACGTCGTTGTAAGCGCTGCGGCCATGGCACTCGAGGTGGAACTTCCCGACCCCAAGCGTCTGCACCCCGGCTTGCTGCAAGACGCGGGGGAAGGTGTGCGCCTCTGGGCCGAGTTCCCAGCCGTTGTAGAAGACGCCGTGGTGCTGGGCGCTCCGACCGGTCATGGTTGACGCCCGGCTGGGCATGCAGACGGGGTGATTGATAACACAGTTCGTGAAGCGCACGCCCTGCGCCGCCAGCGCGTCCAGGTTCGGCGTAGAGGCCGCCGGGGCGCCGTAACACGCCAGCCACTTGGCGCTCAGTTGGTCAGCTTCGATAACGAGGACATTCATCTGGATTGCCCGGCGGTTACCATCAGGTTCACTCGCGAGAATAGGCCAGGCGCGGTGGAAAGCAAGACTCCGGCGCGGTATCACAGGGCTATATTGTCGACCGACGGACACTCAAACCCATGGATGGGCACCTCGAATGAATGCTTCCGCCTGCTTCCGCCTGCGGCCGTTGGCCCGGCTGTTTCTTGCGGCTACGGCTGCGGCCGCCATCGCCTCTGTCTGCGTCCTGCGCGGCGCGGAGTCCAAGGCGAAACCAGCAGTTTCCGCGGCGTCGGTCGGCGGGCTGGACGAAGGGCTTTCCGAGCTGGAGAGGCGGACGATCAAGATCTATGAGGCCTGCTCGCCCGGGGTGGTGTCCGTGGCTAACAAGGCCATGGTCCAGGACTGGTTCAGCATGCGCGTCTACCAGATCCCGCAGGGGACCGGCTCGGGGTTCATCTGGGACAAGCAAGGCCATGTGGTCACCAACTATCACGTGATCCACGAGGCCTCGGAGATTCAGGTTACGCTCCGCGATGGGGCCAGCTACGAGGCGACGGTGGTGGGAGCGGACCCCGACCACGACGTCGCGGTGCTGCGCATCCGGGCGCCCGAGAACGTGCTGGTACCGATCCCGGTGGGCGTCTCGCGCTCCCTGCGGGTCGGACAGACGGTGCTCGCCATCGGTAACCCCTTCGGACTGGATACCTCCCTCAGCGTCGGCATCGTCAGCGCCTTGGGCCGCACCATCGAGGCCATGACCGGGCGCTCGATCCGCGAAGTGATCCAGACCGATGCGGCGATCAACCCCGGGAACTCCGGCGGCCCGCTGCTCGACTCTTCCGGTCGTCTGATCGGCATCAACACCGCTATCATGAGCACCAGTGGCAGTTACGCCGGAGTCGGCTTCGCGGTGCCGGTTGACACCGTGCGCCGCATCGTGCCGCAATTGATTGCTCACGGCAAGGTGCAGCGCGTGGGGCTGGGCATCGAGATGATTCCCGACCACATCATGGCCTCGATGGGGGTCGAAGGCGTCGGCATCATGCGCCCCGTGCCGGGTGGTGCTGCCGCCAAGGCGGGGCTCGAGGGAGTGCGGCGTACGGCCCGCGGCGATGTCGTGCTCGGCGATGCCATCGTTGCCATCGGCAAGACCCCGGTGAAATCCATCGACGACCTCGCTACCGCCCTCGACCAGCATCAGCCCGGCGACGAGGTCGAGGTCGCTATCCGGCGCGGCAAGAAGCGCTACACGGTCAACCTCGTCCTGCAGGTGGTGAACTGAGGGTGGTTCAGTACCGGCAGTAGCGCTGAATGGCGGCCATGATCAGGCGCATGCCGGTCAGTCGCGAGCCGTTGTTGAGGCTGCCGGCGGTGCAGAACACCACCCCACGCTTCTCCTGCGACATCTCGAAGTCGCGAATCGTCTCCGCCACGATGTTCACTTCCTCGTTGCGGCTGAAGGTGAACGGCGCCAACTGGCCATGAATCTCGGCCTTGGGCAGGTGTTCCCGGATCTGGCTTACCGACAGCGTCGGTCCGAAGTTCGCCCCGGTGAGTTGCAGACGGCCCAGGATGGGCAGCAGGTGCGCCATGTCGGAGTCAGAGTGCTGGTATCGGCTCTGCCCGGGGTCCGGACTGTAGACCTCGAAGATGCCTTTGAGGATGGGGTAGCCGAAGAACTCGTACATCTCCGGGTTCAGCAGGCAACAGTTGTCATCGGCCCAGCCCCAGCCCCGCGGCGCGGTCTCTGGGGTGAAGCCGGCTTCCTCGTCGAGGAGGCGCGCCCGCTCGAGCATGGCTTTGAGGATGAGGTCGCGGAAGCGTCCTGCCAGGGCCGGGTTGTCCAGGATGAGGAAGATCAGGTTTTCGGCGCCATAGATGCTGCAGGCGAAGGTGATGGGGCCACGCTGGCCGCGGTAGAGCGGTGGTTTGGCCCCGGCCGCCGAGAGCCTGGCCTTCTCTTCGGCCCAGTTCGCGGGCAGCATGAACTCGCGCAGATGGGCCAGGCGCGCCTCGACGCGGTCCAGCAGGGCCGCGAGTTCAGTCGGCGTGCTGGCAGACGGCTGCAGCCAGTACGACCAGCTATGCCACTCCTGCCTGGCCTCGAAGATGTCGTGCAGTTCCTTGACGGCGGGCCAGGCGAGGCGCGGGTCCCCGACCTGCTCGCTCAGCAGGCGTCGGCCGACGAGCCGCTGCGCCAGGTCGTTGTAGCGCCGGCTCAATCCGACCCGGTACTCGGCGTTATGCTGGACCTCGTGCCAGTTCTCCGCTATCCCGAGCTCGTCAAACAGGCACTCCGTGGACATCATGACCCCGAGGGGAAGCTGCGGGCAGTCGGCGGCCCAGGAGTTGGTGCGCGCCTTGGCCTGGTCCGCCCAGAAGCGCTCCAGGTCTACCGGCGCCAGGCCGTGATGGGCCCGCGTCTCTGCCACCAGCGTTTCCGCCAGGGCGAGATGATGCGGCTTTACATGGACACTCATCGTGGTTCTCCTGAGCGCGCCCCCTGTTTAGCTGACCGGCCTGGGCCCGGCGTGGTCGCATCTGCCGTGGCCCACGCGGTCGCTCTAGGCCCCCTACGCTAGCGCGACAGCGTACGGCGTCAACGCGCCGCCAACCGCGAACCCGCCCGAAACGGGCTGGGCATCGCGGGCTCCAGGAGACGGGGGGTTACCGCGAACCTGCCCGGAACGGGCTTGGCATCGCGGGCTCCAGGGGACGGGGGGATACCGCGAACCTGCCCGAAACGGGCTGGGCATCGCGGGCTCCAGGGGACGGGGGGATACCGCGACCGCGGACTCGGACGGAATCAGAGGCGGGCGGCGACCGGCCGGGCGGGCGCGGGCTCGGCCACGGAGCTGACGGCGCTTTCGTCAAACTGCCCTGTAGGCGGAACGTCTTGACTTTGAGCGCCCGCCCAAGCACGGTAGTCGGTACGTTCTGGGCAAGGCCGAACTCAGCGTCCTCAACCCGTCGAGGAGGAATCCGCAGATGATAAGCAGGCGGTCTTACGTCGCGGTCTGCGTCGCCCTCGCCGCGGGGTGCATGCTGGATGGCGGCCTGCGCGGCGCCGAGATCACGGCCGGGCATGGTTTGGCGCTGCGCCTCGATGACCGTACCGGCGCCGTGACGGGGATCGCGGCCGGGCAGCGGGCATTGCCCCTGCTGGAAGGCCAGGTCGGCGGCCTGGCGGTCCGCGAGTGGCAGCTGGTCAGGGTGCCGGCGGCGGCAGAGCCGCTGGCCAGCGTCGATTTCGAGACCGCCCAAGGCTGGCGCTCCTCTGCGGGCGTGAGTCTGGAGCCGGGGGCCGCGGTGGCCGTCGAGCCCCGGCGGGACGGTGGCGCGGGGGGTTCGGAAGGCTATGCGCGCTTGGGAGTGAACCAGAAGTACGGCCACGGGGTGAGGCTGGAGCGCGACCTCCCTGTCAGCGCTGGCAGGGACTACGTCATCTCCTGGCAAGGCCGTGTTCCTGCCCTTGAAGCCACCTACATCGTGTATGTGCAGGCGTTCGACGCCGCGGGACGCGATGTCACGACAGCAAGCCCAGCGCCCAAAGGCTGGCAATACTCGCCCTCCAGCAAGACCCACTATCAGTACCTCATCGCTGCGAGCCGCCCGGCGGCGTGGGAACGCTTTAGCCGCCCGTACCGGGTGACCGAGAACGTGTCCACGCTGCGGGTCGCCGTGTGCCTCTGGCGGGGCGCGTACGTTGACCTCGACGATCTCCGGGTGGAGGAGGCCGGCAGCGGGGCCGTGCCTGGGGAGCTTGCGGTGCTGGCGGGGCCGGTCGCGTGCAGGCCCGACGGCCAAAGTGCGCTCCAGCACGCCGTCATCAGCGAGCGCCAACTCGAGGTCAGTCTGACCTATGCATCCGGCCCGACCGGCATCCGGGTTACGGTTGAACTTCGTGACCTCAGCAATCCCCCCCGCGAGCGGGCTTTGGAGGTCTCCTACCGGCTGCCGCTGCAGACTGCCGGTTGGGTCTGGCATGACGATATCCGCAGGCAGCGCCGGATCGAGGCCGGCACCACGTTCAGCAACGACTTCAGCTACGAGGGCCATCTGGTGTCGAGATACCCGTTCTCGTGCATCACCGACGCAACTTCGGGCCTGATGCTCGGCATGCCCCAGGATTGTCCCGCCATGGAATGGCGCTCCTGCCGCGCCGACAGCGGCTTCGTTCACACGCTGAAGGTCGGGCTTTCGCCGCTGACCGAGCAGATAGGCGCGGGCCGGGCCAGTTGGAGTTTTGTCATCAGTGCCATCGAGCCTGGTTGGGGGTTCCGTGCCGCCGCCGCCACGTACTACGAGATGTTTCCGGGATTCTTCGCGAACCGGGCGCAGCGCGAGGGGACCTGGCTGTGGCCGGTCCCCCCGCACCAGATCCCGTCGCCAGAGGACTTCGGCCTGACCTTCTGGGAGACGCATTCGGAGGACAAGGACTCGGGCGCGGTGGCTCGCCAGAAGGGGATCTACGTGATGCACTACATCGAACCATCCGGGCTACGTCAGTGGTTCCCGGAGGTGAAGGGGAGCACGCCGATGTTCTCTCCAGACGAGTGCCTTGCCCGTCTTCAAAAACTCGCTGCCGCCGTCGGCTCCAGCCGGAAATGGAGCGGCGGCCCCGAGGCGGAGATGGCCCAGGCCGTGCTCAATTCGCTGCCGGAACTAGCGGCCGGCGGAACGCCATCCCAGGCCGAGAACGAGTATGATGCTTGGGCCCGGTGGTGGTACACCAACCCGTCGCCGTATCTGCCCACGCCGAACCGCGGCGGGGCGTGCTGGACCTACGAAATCTCCCCGCATCTCGCCGCTGCCGACGGCGTGTACGTTGACAGTGTAGGCCTCTGTTTGGCGACCGGGTTCATGAATTGCCGAACGCCGCATCTGAGTGCGGCCCGGACGCTGCTCTCGTTTGACCGCGATACGCTTCGGCCGTGTCTGCCCGCCGTCTCTTCGTACCACGACTTTCTCGCCTGGCTGGCGACCGAGCTTCGCGCTCGCGATAAGCTCCTCATGCTGAACCTCGGCGCCGACCCGCCGGCGTACCGCTTTTTCGGTCACACAGGCGACGTCCTCGGAAGTGAGACGGGAAGCAACGGGAACGTAGCTCGCCGCCGCCTCTGCGAAGTGGAATCTGACGAGGTGAGCTGCCTGCGCCGCACCTATGCGTTCCGGAAGCCAACCACGAATCTGCTGCAAGAGGGGAACTTCCACAGTCCGGCCCCGGCCGTGACGCGGGGGGAGGTCGAGCAGTACATCAAACACCAGATGTTCTATGGATTCTACCCCGCCATCAGCACCCTCGGCGGCGAAGAAAAGCCGGGCTACGCGAACTGGAAACGCTACTTCAGCTCCCCGGAGCAATACGAGCGCGACCGCGACCTGTTCAAGCAGTACATCCCCGTGATCCGCCGCCTGAATGCCGCGGGTTGGGAACCGCTCACCTACGCCACGACCTCGATGGACACGGTGTTCATCGAGCGGTACGGCGCCTGGGACAGGACGGGCCTGTATCTCAGCTTGCGGAACTCCGGCGACCAAGAAGCGAGCTTCACGGTTGCCGTCCAAGCGTTCGCACTGGGCCTCGAGCTGACGCCGCCGGAACGGGTCGTGGTTCGTGAGGTCGTGTCTGGGGCGGTGATTGCGGCGAAGCGGGGCGGTGCCGCCGGGGGGCTCGAGTTCGCCTTGTCGTTGCCGCCGAGAGATACCGCGGTTATCGCGCTTGAGCGCGCGCCGGAGCGCTGAGCCGTCCCGGTTTTCGACCGGGGCGCCCTCCAGGCCTCACCCGGGGTCTCCGACGCGGCGGCGTCGGACAGCCATGCGCACGGCGTTCCGCCAGAGCTTCAGGCTTCCTAGACTCTGCCACCATGAGAGGCGCCAGGCCCGCCGAAAGTAGCGGAAGAAATCCGCCGCCCGGCCCGCCTTGGCGGCGTAGTTGCTCCATTCGACCAGCTTGACGAACTCGAACCGGTCCAGCGCCTTGCCCAGCAGCGCTACCACCGCAGGGTCGGCGCGCAGGTGATCGACCAGGCGCAGCCCCTGACGCAGGATGCGCACGCGGTTGCTGTGCAGGCCGGCGTCGACTCGTCCCAGCACGGCAATGCACTCGCCGCAGCAGCGAAACGGCAGGCGCGCCAGCAGGCGCAAGAACAGCTCGACGTCTTCGTTGTTGGTCAGGTCTTCGCGATAGGGTCCGCCCGGCAGTGCCAGCAGGTGGCAGCGCCGCACCATGAAATCATTGGTTGACAGGAAGGAATGGTCCAGATAGGCCAGAGCGAAGTCACGGGCCGCCGTGGGCAGGCGCGCCGCTTGCGCGGTCAGCTCGGCAGCTGAATCGCCAGAGCGGATCAGTGGCCCCCAGGCGACGCCGTCGAAGCCGGGGTCGTCGCGGAAGAGCCGGACCCGGGCAGCCAGGCTTCCCGGCAGCAGTCGGTCGTCGGAGTCCAGCATGCAGACGAACTCAGCGCTGGCCTGGCGGATGCCGAGGTTGCGGGCGGCGGCCGGGACGCCGTTGGCGGGCATGCGCAGGACCCGGATCCGGTCGCCATACGCCGCGACGAGCTTCTCGGGGGTGCCATCGGCCGACCCGTCGTCGACCACGATGCACTCGACGCCGGGGAACTCCTGGTCAAGGACCGAATCCACCGCCGCGCGGAGGTGGGGCCAGCGGTTGTAGGTCGGCATGACGACGGCGACCACGGGAACCCCCGCGGCGGCGGCGGGTTTCGGGGCCTGGTCTTCGAGCGTGGCTCTGTAGTCCTGCTGCAAAGGAACTCCCCACGTCTCCCGTATCAGGACACCAGAGCCGGACGGCTCATTGCAGGTCGTAGAGGCTATCATCCTGCGAGAGGTCGCCCAGATCCGGACTGCTCGGGCTGGAATTAAACTTTGCCTTGGTCGCCTCGACATGGCCATCAGCCATCGCCACACTTGCCATGCCGTTGTGCCGGAAATGGACGTTGGGACCGATCCAAGAGTAGCTGGCGTCGCCCCTGGAGCGCAGGTAACTGCTACAGATCAACTCGTAGCTGAAGGTCGACCAGGCCGCGCTGTCTGCCAGCACCACGGTGCGCGACGGGGAGCGGATCCTGCCCAAGGTGGCCGGCGGCTGGGCCTGTCCGTCCCAGACCGAATATCCGCCGCCCAGGTAGGAGGTGTTGTAGGCATAGCCAGAATACGGGCGGTCGTACGATTTCAGGTCGGCGCTGGACGGGCAGGTGAACACTTTGTCGGTCAGGTAGTTGCCGATGGTGCCGAGGGTGTAGGTCGTCCACCAGTCGGAGGTGGCGAAATCCCAGCCGGTCTCGCCAGCGGCACCCATGTAGTAGGCCACCGGCAGGGAGTCGTCGTACTCCTGTGAGTACATCAGCATCGCCAGGTCGATCTGCTTCAGGTTGGAAAGGCAGTTGACCTGCCGGGCTTTCTCCCTGGCCTTGCTCAGCGCCGGCAACAGCATGGATGCCAGGATCGCGATGATCGCGATCACCACCAGCAGCTCAATCAGGGTGAACCAAGCGGTTCTTCCGGACGTCGGGGCACCGCGTCTGGCCGCACCCGTCCAGGCGGCGAGAGACCGCGGACGGCGGCGTGAAGAGCGACGCTGATCAACGGGAGCAGGCTCGGGTGAGGCTTGGGCGGGACGCCCGGCAACGGACACAAACGAACAGACTCGAAGCGAGGGCACCATGTCTTCTTTCTCCTTCCGCGAGAATACTTACCTTCGCGAGTAGTCGACCGGGCTCACCCCGTTGCCAGGGATTACCGTTGCGGGACAGCGGGAGGAATCGCACCTCCACTTCCTCTACTCGCAAGGCGGAAACGTTACCGTTTCCTGATGGACCGTCTCCTTTGGCTTTCGCAGCCGGGACATCGGCTGCAAACAGCGCCACTTACTATACCGATGCGTCGCCACCGGTCAAGGCGCCGCCGCGTCGCCGCGCCGCCGGGCGCAAGTCAGTCACGCCCTGTGGGCGGAAGAGACGCTCAGGGACGGCATCTCTAATCCGCCTCGCGCCAGGCGGGCGCCAGGCGTGGAGCACCGGTCGGCCCGACCGTCCCCCCTGGAGTCGGCGGTCCCCGCCGTATCCCCTCCAGAGACGGCGGAAGTCCTGCCCTCCGGCATGACGGACCGCCGACCTCCACGCCCTGCGGGCGGAAGAGACGCTCAGGGACGGCATCTCTAATCCGCCTCGCGCCAGGCAGGCGTCTGCCCTGGCCCCGCTTGCCGCCCTGGAGCCCGGGCTGCCCAGCCCGTTGCGGGCGGGTTCGCGGTACCCGCCGTCGGCAAGACCCCCGACACGGCGGAAGCCCCGGCAGGGCCGAGGCGGACCGCCGGCTCCAGTGCGCCTATCACCCGGAAAGAGAAACCGCCCTGCGGGCTGCCACAGGGCGGTGGACTTCTGCTGCATTGCCCGCCCGCGGCGCCTGCCCCCGACCGTCCGCGGCGCTATATTCTCGGGCTGGCGCGCCGGGGGTGGCGTCAAGGTGTCATTCTGAGCTTGGGCGCGGCGGTGCCACGGCAGGCAGCGGGGTGGCGGTGAGCGGTCAGATACACGTCTATACGGGCGATGGTAAGGGCAAGACGACGGCCGCCCTGGGTCTGGCTTTGCGTGCGTGTGGCGCCGGGCTGCGCGTCTTTGTCGGGCAATTTGCCAAGGGTCGCGAGTGCAGTGAGCTCGAGGCTCTGGGACGCCTGGGGGTGACGGTGCGGCAGTTCGGTCGTCCGAGTTTCATTCACGGTCCGCCGAGCCCGGAGGACACTGGCGCGGCGCGGCGCGGTCTGGACGAGGCTCGCGTGGCGCTGTCCGGCGGGGCCTTCGACCTGGTGATTCTCGACGAGGCCAATATCGCGGTGCAGTGCGGGCTGTTCCCCGTCAACGAACTCCTTGAGGCGCTGGCGGCACGCGCGGCGGGGGTGGAAGTGGTGGTGACCGGGCGGGGCGCCCATCCCAAGCTGGTCGAGTGTGCCGATCTGGTCACCGAGATGCGTGAGGTCAAGCATTACTACCGCGACGGCATCCAAGCGCGCAAAGGCATCGAGGACTGAAGCGGCGGCGGGTGGGCCGGGGCCGCGAGGCCTGCTGGCGGCGCTGGCGCTGGCGCTGGTGGTGGTCGGTTGCGGCCGCTCGGCGTCGGCGCCGGCAGCGCTCGCGCCGTCGGCGTCCGTCCGTCCCGCTCAGCGCATTGTCTCGCTGGCGCCCTCGATCACGGAGATCCTCTACGCGCTTGATCTGGGAGCACGCGTGGTGGGGGTGACGTCCTATTGCGACTACCCGCCCGAGGCGGCGACCAAGCCGAAGGTGGGCGCCCTGTTGGATCCCAACATCGAGGCAGTGCTGTCACTGCGTCCCGACCTGGTCATCCTGTTCGCCACTCACGGCGCCGCGCTGAGTGCCTTGCAGGCGCTGGAGCTTCCCTGTCTGACCGTGTCCGGGGATACCATGGAACAGATTCTCACCAGCATCCAGACGATCGCCACCGCCTGTGGCTGTGCCGAGCGCGGGACTGAGTTGACTGCGGCTCTGCGGCGGCGCGTCGACGCCGTCGCCCGGAAGCCGCGTTCGGCGAGGCTGCCGCGGGTGTTGGTGTCGGTGGGTCGCAGCATGGGCAGCGGTCGGCTGCAGGAGGTATACGTGGCTGGCGAGGACGGCTTCTTCAGCGAGCTGATTCGTCTGGCCGGGGGGTGCAACGCCTGCCCGGAGAGGACGATTCGGTTTCCGCTGGTGTCGCCCGAGGGCATCCAGGAGATGAACCCCGATGTCATCATCGAGTTGGCGGCGGACCTCGATAGGCTTTCGCTGACTGCGGCGGACGTGGTCCGCGAATGGAATGTGGTGCGCGAGGTGTCGGCGGTGCGGCAGGGGCGGGTCCATGTGTTCGCCGAGGACTATGTGACCGTGCCTGGGCCCAGGTTCGTGCTGCTGCTCGAGCAGATGGCCGCAGTCATCGCCCCGGCGCCGTCGGGGCAGGGGACCGCGGGGGGTACGCCGTGAGCAGCGGGATGGCCATACGGGTTCGCGGCCTGCACTGCTGTCTTGGCGGTCGCCCGGTGCTGACCGATGTCTCGTTTGAGATCGCGGCGGGCGAGTTCGTCTCCATCATCGGCCCCAACGGCGCCGGCAAGAGTACGCTGGTGAAGTGCCTCAACGGCGTCCTGCGCGAGTGGGAGGGTACGGTGGAACTGGACGGCTTGGACGTGCGTTCCGGCGCCCCGCGCGAGATTGCCCGGCGGGCGGCCTACGTGCCGCAGGTCCGCAGCGGCTCGACCTCGTTTCAGGTGGCCGAGTTCCTGATGATGAGCCGGTACGCGCGGCGGGGGCCATTTTCGGCGCCTGGCCGGGCCGATCTGGAGGCGGTCAACCGCGCCCTGGATCTCACCCAGACGGCGCTGCTGCGGGAGCGTTCGCTGGACACGCTCAGCGGCGGTGAGAGCCAGAAGATCTACATCGCGGCGGCGCTGGCGCAGGAGACGCCCATTCTGTTGCTGGACGAGCCGATCACCTTCCTCGATCCGCGCTACCAGCATGAGGTGAATCTGCTGCTGAAACGGCTGAACCGTGAGCAGGGACTGACCGTGGTGAGCGTCTCGCATGACATCAACAGCGCCGTGCTGAGTTCGCACCGCATCCTGGGATTGAAGGCGGGTCGGCTGGTGTTTCTGGACCGCATCGAGGCGCTGATGCGGCCGGAGGAGCTGATGGCGATCTTCGACACCGATTTCCTCTTTGTCGCGCACCCTGAGTCCGGGCAGCCGCTGGTGGTACCGCGGCACTGAGACTGGAAGGCGAGACCCGCATGAGCGCACGCATGAGCCCAAAGACCCTCCAGGCGATCCTGGCGCTCAGCGGCCTGGCACTGCTGCTCGGGGCCCCGTTCGTCGGCATGGTACACGTGCCCTGGGAGGCCCTCTGGGACGCGGGGGCCTATCCGGCCGAACACCGCCTCTTCTGGTTGCTGCGGGTGCCGCGGGTCCTGACCGCATTCCTAGCCGGCAGTGCCTTGGCGCTGAGCGGCATGAGTTTTCAGGCGCTGTTCCGCAACGCCCTGGCGACGCCGTACACGCTGGGAGTGTCCAGCGGCGCCTCGCTGGGCGTGGCGCTGTGCGCGCAACTGGGCGTGGGCACGGGCCTGGCGGGATATTCCATCCAGAGTCTTGCCGCCCTGGCTGGTGCGGTGCTGGCCATCGCGATGGTCTACGGCTTGACCCAACTGCGCGGCGGCTGCTCGTCCGCCACCATGCTACTGGCAGGCGTCGCCGTCAGCACGACGTTCTCCAGCCTGATTCTGTTTCTGCAGTATGTCAGCGACTTTGCCAACTCGTTTCGTATCGTGCGCTGGCTCATGGGTGGCGTGGCGACCACGGGCTACCAGTCCGTGATCCCCATCGCGGTGCTGGCCGGGTCGGGGATCGTGGTCTCGATGGCCTACCTGCGGGAGCTGGACTTGCTCAGCGTGGGGGAGGAGTTTGCGGCCAGCCGCGGGGTGGCGGTCAACCGCACCAAGCTGATCGTCTTCCTGGGCGTATCGCTGATGGTCGGCGGGGTGGTGGCGGTCTGCGGGCCGATCGGTTTTGTGGGGATGGTGTGTCCGCATCTCTGCCGGCTGCTGACTGGCGGATCGCACCGCACGCTGGCGCCGGCAACATTCCTCTTTGGGGGGACTTTTCTACTGCTCTGCGATACGGTGTCGCGGGTGCTGGTGGCGCCCGCGGAGATGCCGGTGGGGGTGATCACGGCCCTGCTGGGGGGGCCGTTCTTCCTCTGGTTGCTGTTTCGGCGCGCGGGGTCGGAGCTGTGAGGCATCGGCGTTCGCTGCGGCGGCAGAGGGGAGGGTGGGTTTATGTCAGGCCTTGACAGCAGTGCCCGAATCCGCCTGGGCGTGAGCCGTTGCCTTATGGGTGAGCGGGTGCGCTATGACGGACAGCAGAAACGGGACGTGTATCTCTGCGACGTCCTCGGGCCGTACGTGGATTTCGTGCCGGTTTGCCCGGAGGTGGAGTGCGGCTTTCCCATCCCCCGGCCGTCGCTGCGTCTGCGGGGCGAGGCGGCGCGGCCGCGGCTGGTCGTGACCCAGAGCGGCGAGGACGTGACGGACCGGATGCTGGCCTGGGCGCGGCAACGGCTCCAGTCGCTGGAGTCCGAGGGCCTCAGCGGTTTTGTGTTCAAGAGCGCCTCTCCGAGCTGCGGTATGGAGCAGGTGCAGCTCCACGGCGAAGCCGGCCTGCCGGAAAGGCACGGCATCGGGCTGTGGGCGCGCGTCTTCATGGAGCATTTTCTGGATCTTCCCGTCGAGGAGGAAGGCCGGTTGAACGACCTGGGGTTACGGGAGAACTTCGTTGAGCGGCTGTTTGCCATGCGGCGCTGGCAGGACTACGTGGCCCGAGATGGCACTTTGGGCGGGCTGGTAGAGTTCCATGCCACGCACATGCTGCTCATCAGGTCGCATAGCACCGAGCATTACCACCGGCTGGGAAGGCTGGTGGCGGGCGGGAAGGGTAGGTTGCCGGCCGACCTGCTGCGCGAGTACCGCAGCGGCTTCATGGAGGCGTTACGGCTGCAGGCAACGCCTGACCCTGGCGTCGACGCGGCAAGGGGTTAGCGTAGGCTGGCGCGGTTGGCGGTGGCCGCCGGGCGGGTGTCGCCCGTGGTCCGCCAGCGCCGTAGGTGCAAAGGTGGCAGGCGTTATGTGGACCAGGAATCACGGCACTTGGCGGGGGGGCGTGGCCGGTGGCCTGCTGGCACTGCTGCTCAGTCTGGGCGCGGCAGGGCAGCCGGCGCCTGCGCCAGCCCCGGCGCCGGAGGTGTGTCAGGTTGCGGCGGCAAACTCCTTCGATGGCCAGCCTTTCTCGTACACCATCCAGTTGCAGTCGGAGCAGCCGCGGCATCGGCGCTACGCGCTGAAGTACCCCTCGCCATTGCAGACGGCGCTGAGTTCGAACAACATGATCCCCGCGGAGTACTATCTGCCCGCGAACTTGGCCGCGGGCCAGGCGCGTCGTCCGGCGGTCATCGTGCTGCACATTCTCAACGGCTCCTACGAGCTCGAGCGTATGCTCTGCACCGTGCTCGCGGAGAACGGCGTGCCAGCGGTCATGTTCTTCCTGCCGTACTACGGCGAGCGCGGCGGTTCACAGGGGCGGCGGGCGCTGCTGGACAAGGTGGATCTGTTTACCCAGTGTCTGGACCAGTCCCTCCTGGATGTGCGGCGTACCGCGGATGTGCTGGTGGCGCGTCCCGAGGTCGATCCCGGGCGGCTCGGGGTCAGTGGCATCAGCCTTGGGGCCTTGATCGCGGCGGCCTCGTGCGGGGTCGAACCGCGGTTGCAGCGCGCCGAACTGATCCTGGGAGGGGGCCGCTTGAAGGAGATTCTGGCCAGCGCCCGGGAGACGCGCGAACTGCGGGACAGCCTGGCCCGTCTGACCCCCGAGCAGCGCCTGCGGGTCGATGCGGCCCTGGCGCGGGTCGAGCCGTTGAACCATGTCGAGGCGCTCAAGCGTCTGGGGTTGCAGAAACGCCTGCTGCTGATCAACGCGGCCGAAGATGAGGTGATCCCTCCAGCCTGCACGGAAGCGCTGGCCAAAGCGGTAGGAGTTCAGGACCAGGTCGTCTGGCTGCCGGGCATGGGTCACTACACGGCGATGGCGGCGCTGCCGCGGATCATCCGGGATACGGTGGCCTTCTTTGCGGCGGACCTGCCGGCCGGCATCGTCCCGCCCCCGGCCACGGCGAGTGCTGATCTCACGCCGTTGCAGGCGCTGGTTGCCGTGTTGCAGCAGACGGTTTCGTTGGTGGATCGGTCGCCCGCCGCGGGTCGGTGCCATCTGCTTGACCTGACCGCCACGATCACTCTCCCCAACCAGAAGCCGGTCGCCTACCGCCTGGCGCTGGTCCGCGGCAGTGGCAGTCAATTCACGCTTACGGCTTCGCCGGTCCCGGAGGTTGGCACGCTGGCACTCGGCAATGGGAGGTATCCCTGGATCGTCTCGCGCCAGGGGACGATGTTTCTCGGCACGCAGCAGTACGACCCAGCCGCGGGGCTCGGCGGTATGCTGGAGGTGCAGCAACTCCTGAAACTGCGGATCGTGGTCGGGGCGGCGCTGGCGCTGGCGGCGGCGCCGGAGGCGTTTGCCCAATACGTACAGGTGGCTGACGCGCCGGCGGCGGTCGGCGAGCGGGTGGTGGCATTCACCCTGCTTCACCCCCACGCCAAGGGCAACGGCAGCGTGCGTTTGCGGCGGGACACCCTGGCGCCGGTCGAGATCACCTTCTCGGTGCAGGGTGTGGGCGGCGTGGTGTCGGTCCGGCAGTGGGCGTTGGATACCATCGGCAGCGCGGAGTTGTTCCGGGAACCGACCTGTGCAACGGTGATGGAGGTGCCGCAGGCGGACCTGCTGCGCATGTTTGCGGCCACGTTCAACTTCTTGATGGAGAAGGCGCAATGATCAGGTACCCGGGATCAGGGGCGCTGCGGCTGCTGTGCCTGGCGTTGACGGGGGTTCTGAGCGGCTGGGCACAGCCGGCGGACCAGATTCGCATCACGGGGCGCGATCCGCAGGGGCACGGGCTACTCTGCGAGCACGGCGGCAAGCGCATCCTGCTGGTCGCGGGCACGCCAGAGGAGATGGGCAGCGCCCAGGGGCGGTTGCTGAAGTCGGACATCGGCGGCCTGGCCGGGGGGACCATGTACCTGGTCGGCGCCGGCTATACGGTCAGCAAGAATGACTGGTTTTTCACCCGTATGGACGAGATCATCCGCCGCACCAGCCCCCACACGCCAGAGCGCTTTCTGCGGGAGTGCGAGGCGCTGAGCAAAGCCGCGGGCATCAGCCTCCGTGATGGCCGCACCGCTAACTTCTTTCCGGAGCTGTTCCATTGCAGCGGGGTTGCGGTCCGTAACGCGGCGACAGTCGACGGGATGGTGCTGCACGCGCGTGTACTCGACTACATGCGGGACATCAACTTGCAGAAGTATGCCGTGATTCAGGTGTGGATGCCGACGGGGTTCAACCCCTGGATGTCCCTGGGCTACGCCGGGTTCATCGGCTCCGTGACCTGTATGAACGAAAAGGGTCTGGCCATCGGCGAGATGGGCGGTGGGGGCGAAGGCAAGTGGGACGGCCTGCCGATGAATTTCCTGCTCCGGGACATCATGGAACGGGCCGGCACCGTCCGCGAAGCCATCGAGATCATGCGGCAGACCCCCCGCACCTGCGAGTATTACTACGTCATCAGTGATCGCTCCCGCGACATCGCGGGTATATATGCGACCCCGGAGAGGCTTGATGTGCTCGAGGCCGGGGTGCCGCACCCGCAACTGCCCAAGGTGCCGCCGGAGACCGTGATGATGAGTGCCGGCAGCCGGGCCGCGAAGCTATCGGAGCGACTGCATGAACGCTACGGCAAGATCGATGTGCCCGCGCTGATCGAGATCATCAAGCGACCGGTGGCGATGTCCTCCAATCTGCACGACGCCATCTTCAGGCCGGAGACGCTCGACATGTGGTGCGCCGATGCTGGCCGCAAAACAGTGGCCTGCGACGAGCCCTATGTGCGGGTCAACCTGAATGACCTGGTGCGCTACTACCGCGGCGCCACGAGTCCAGCCCCCGCCAAGTAGTCCACCTCCTCAGCGCGTCAGGGTCTGGCGCAGGGCTTTCTGCCAACCCGCCAGGAGGCGATTACGGTCGGTGTCGGCCATCGTCGGGGTGAAGGCGCGCTCGCAGGCTTTGAGGTCGGCCAGCGCCGCGGTGCTGCGCCAGACTCCGGCGTGCAGCCCAGCCAGCCAGGCGGCGCCACGAGAGGTCGATTCGATGGCGGTCGGCCGCAGCACCTGGCGTCCGAGAATATCGGCCTGGAACTGCATCAGGAAGTCGTTGGCACAGGCGCCGCCATCCACCGCCAGGACCGCGGCCCGCGTTCCCGTCTCCTGCTCCATCGCGGTAAAGACGTCGTGGGTCTGGTAGGCGATGGACTCGAGGGCGGCGCGGATGAGGTGCTCGCGCCGACTGCCCCGCGTGATGCCGACGATGGCGCCGCGCGCCTCCGAGTCCCAGTGCGGCGCGCCCAGGCCGACGAAGGCCGGCACCATGTAGACGCCGCCGTTGTCGGGCACCGCCAGGGCCGCGGCCGCGGTCTCCCCGGCCTGGCGAATCAGGCCCAGGCCGTCGCGCAGCCACTGGACCGCAGCCCCGGCCACAAACACCGATCCCTCCAGGGCATAGCACGGTTGACCTGCCTCACCGATCGCCAGTGTGGTGATCAGTCCCCGCGCTGAGCGCACCGGTTCCGCACCGGTGTTCATGAGCAGGAAACAGCCCGTGCCGTAGGTGTTCTTGATCTGGCCGCGCTGGAAGCATGCCTGGCCGAAGAGGGCCGCCTGCTGGTCGCCGGCCACGCCCAGAATCGGCACCCCGCGCAGGGCCGGGATGGCGTCGATGCGGCCGTAGTCAGCCAGCGATGGGCGTACCTCCGGCAGCAGTGCCGCGGGCACCCCGAAGAGCCGCAGCAACTCGGGGTCCCAGCGTTGGGTCTTGAGGTTGAGGAGCAGGGTCCGAGAGGCGTTGGTGACATCCGTGGCATGGGTCTGGCCGGAGGTGAGCTTCCAGATCAGCCACGAGTCCACCGTACCGACGCGGGCCGTCGCGCGGTCGGCGCCCGCCACGTGCTCCAGCAACCAGCGCATCTTGGTGGCGCTGAAGTAGGCATCCAGGGGCAGGCCAGTGCGCTCGCGGACGTCGGCGGCATGCGCCTGCAGGGCGGCGCACGCGGGGCTGGTGCGGCGGCATTGCCAGACGATGGCGGGGTGGAGGGGTCGGCTGCTTGCCGCATCCCAGAGGACGGTCGTCTCACGCTGATTGGTGATGCCCACCGCGGCGATGTGGTCGGCGACGCCCGCCGTGGCTTCCGCAACCGTGTCCACGACCGACTGCCAGAGGGCTTCAGGATCATGCTCCACCCAGCCGGGCTGGGGATACCTCTGCGGGATCTCGCGATAGGCCTGCTTCACGCTGCGCCCGGCCTGATCGTAGAGCCCGGTTGTGGTCCCGGTCGTCCCTTGGTCGATGGCGAGAATGAGCGGATCCGTCATGGGCGGCCTCCACGGTAAATTCCGGTTGCTGAGACACCATATCACACTATGGTAGCCGCTGTCGCATGCTGCCGTTTCCGGATGGTTGGACGACCGTCACGGCGGTGTCGTCAAGCCACTCCCCGGAAGGATTGCAGCCATGACGGTTTCCTTGACTAGCCGTGAAGCCAAGACCAGTTACGCGCTCGGTTTGGATGTTGCGGCGTCGCTCTCCCGGCTTCCCTTTGCGCTCGATCTGGCGGCGTTTCACCAAGGCATGAGTGATCTGCTGGCGGACGCCAAACCGCGGCTTGCCCCGGATGAATGCCGACGGCTGTTGAGCGCGCTGCAACAGGCGGCCCGGCAGCAGACGGGGGGGGCCTCGAGCGAGCACGGCGCACGCAACCTCCAGGAAGGGCAGGCCTTCCTGGACGCCAACCGCGCCAAGGCCGGCGTCAGCACCACTCCCAGCGGCTTGCAGTACCAGGTCCTCAGCGCCGGCACCGGCGCCTCTCCCACCGCCAGCGACCGGGTCACCGTGCATTACATCGGCAAACTACTGGATGGCACCGAGTTTGATAGCTCGGTGCGGCGCGGTGAGCCGGCGACATTCCCGCTCAACGGCGTCATTCCCGGCTGGACCGAAGGCGTGCAGCTCATGAAGGTGGGCGGCAAAACCCGTTTCTTCATTCGGCCGGAATTGGCCTATGGCGAGCGGGGCGCCGGTGAGGTTATCGGGCCTCACTCGACCCTGATCTTCGAGGTTGAGTTGCTGAGTATTGGCTGAGTCCGGGGATGCCGTCGTCGGCAGCCCCGGTCGCGGGAGGCTCCTGCCTGCTGGTAGCGGAGGTTGGCGTGGCATTCATGCTCCTCGTCGTTTTCGCTGCGATGTTTACGCAGGGGCTGGTCGGCTTCGGCTCTGCCATGGTCTCGATGGCGCTGCTGCCGGAGCCGCTGGGGCTGAGCGTGGCCGGACCGCTGGTCGCTCTGATGGCGCTGCCCTCGGAGGGACTGGTGCTGATCCGTTACCGACGCTCGCTGAACTGGCGTGCCGTGGCGCGCCTCGCGGCAGGGATGGTGGTGGGCGTGCCGGTCGGTATTCTGGCCTTACGACACCTCGACGAACGGTTGCTGTTGGTCGTGCTCGGCGGCGCCATCGCCGCCTATGCGCTATACGGCCTGCTCGAGCTGCGGCTCCCGGCGTTGCGGAGGCCGCAGTGGGCTTACGTGTTTGGCTGGCTGGCTGGAGTGCTCGGCGGGGCCTACAACACCTCGGGGCCGCCGGTGGTGATCTACGGCACCGGCCGGCAGTGGTCGCGGGAGGAGTTCAAGGGCAATCTGCAGGCGTTCTTTCTGCTCTGCGATCTCAGCGTGGTTCTAGGGCATGTGCTGGCGGGAACCCTGACGCGAGAGGTGGGGAGGCTGTTCTTGCTGGCCTTGCCGGTCATCCTGTTGGGGTCGGCGATGGGTCTCGTGCTGGACCGCTTCATCCCACCGGTACTCTTCCGCCGTCTGGTCCTGGTGCTCTTGCTCGTGCTCGGATTACGTCTGCTGCTATGATCCGGCGCCTGGGCACCGCCGTCGGCTGACGGGGCGGCCGCGTGCTGGGGTCATGGGGCAGGCCCGACCGCCAGGCGCTCCGCCGCCGCGGTCGCCGCGCGCCGCGCCGCGGCGTCGGCCGCCAGGATAGCATCAAGGTCGGGATGCGGGTGGTGGGGGTGCTGCGCCAGGGTTCGCTCGACCACGGCCCAGATGTGGTCAAAGCGCAGACGGCCCTCCATGAAGCGCTCGACGGCGACCTCGTTGGCCGCGTTGTAGGCGGCCGGGAAGGTGCCACCTTGGGCGACGGCCTGCCGGGCCAGCCGAATGGCCGGGAAGCGGTCATGGCGGGGCGGCTCGAAATCGAGGTGGTGTGCCTGGCTGAAGTCCATTGAACGCTGTAGGCTGGGCCGCCGTTCAGGGTAGGTCAGGCAATACTGGATGGGCAAGCGCATGTCAGGGTAACCCATCTGGGCCAGGATGCTGCCATCCTCGAATTCGACCAGGGAGTGGATCACGGATTGCGGGTGGATCACGACCTCGATCCGTTCTGGCGGCAGACCAAAGAGCCAGCGGGCTTCGATCAGCTCCATGCCCTTGTTCATCAAGGTTGCCGAGTCGATGGTGATCTTGCCGCCCATGCGCCAGGTGGGATGAGCCAGGGCTTGTTGCGGCGTTATCGTGGCCAGGTCCAGCTCCGGCCTGGCATGGAAAGGCCCGCCGCTGGCGGTCAGAATCAGGCGGCGCGGAGAGTTGGCGCGGTCCGCTTCCAGGCACTGGAAGATGGCGCAGTGCTCGCTGTCCACCGGCAGTAGGCGGACGCCGCAGCGGGCGACCTCAGCCATCACGGGTTCGCCCGCCATCACCAGGATCTCCTTGCTGGCCAGCGCGATGTCCTTGCCAGCCCGGATGGCGGCCAGGACCGGTCGGAAGCCGGCGGTGCCGACGATGGCGCAGAGGACCAGGTCGACGTCCGGCGCGCTGACCCGCGCGCACAGCTCCGCCTCGTCGACGACGGCCTGGCAGCCGGACGGGAGCCGCCGGGCGAGGTCGTCACGAAGTTCGCTGCGGCCAGTGAAAGCCCAGCGGCAGCCAGAGGCCCGAGCCTGCTCGGCCAGGCGGTCGGTTCGCGTCGCGGCCGCCAAACCGACTACCTCGATGCGGTCGCCGAGATGCCGAGCCACCGCCAGAGCGTTCTCGCCGATTGAGCCGGTCGAACCGAGAATGACGATGCGTTTGGTCATGCGAGGTCCTGTCTCAGGTGAAGCGTGGCACAACATAGCATGCTTCACCGGGGTGGCCCGGTGACTCGCTCGACGCCTGGCGGCAACGAGTCGGCTCGGAAGAGACGTTCCGTCCTCGCCAGGCATCGGCCCGTCACAGGCGTGTGGCGGAGAGCAGGGGACACCTACCGCGATCAACCCCGGCGCCGAGTCCCGCTTGCCTGAGGCGGCTAAAGGCACGCGCTCGGTCGCCATCCGGCGGAAACAGTAGGACGCATGGTGGACCGGCAATCGCTATCTGCGTTATTGGCCAATGAAAAATGCGTGCAAGATGGCTAACGATGCCTGTGTGTGCTGCAAAGGCAATGCATCACGTGGTTTCCGCGGGAACGGCACCGGCCAAAAGGCAATGCATCACGTGGTGTCCGCGGGAACGGCACCGGCCAAATTTTGGAGAGGCGCCTGGCCTCAGGCGCGGCGGTGGAGCCCACCGCATCTCCATCGGGCATTTTGGAGAGGCGCCTGGCCTCAGGCGCGGCGGTGGCGGCCCACCGCATTTCCATTCCCCTGGAGATGCGCCCGGCCTCGGGCGCGGCGGTGGCGCGGTAGCAGAGCCGTCCGCCCCGTCAGACAAGTCCACCGCCTGCAACTGCTGCCGCCGCCGACCCCCCGGTGCCTGCCCCGGTCGTGCTGTCCGATGCGGTCGTCCGCTGGAGGTCCATGGCGACGGCCACCTCGTCACAGCGGCTGCGCTTCGGGCAGTTGCTGCAGTCGGCCCAGACCTTCTGTGGGAACAGGTCTCGGTCAACTTGCAGGAAATGCTGGCGTTCGAAGAGGGCAGGCCGGAGGGTCAGAGCGAAGACGCGGCGCGCGCCGCGTTGCCGGGCCAGGTCCACCGCGGCGGCGACGAGGGCACTGCCGAGGCCCCGGCCGGCGACCGTGGTGGCGACCACCAGCGAGCGGATTTCGACCAGATAATGGCCGTAATCCCGGACCGCCACGGCGCCGACTACACCATGCTCTCGCTCCGCCACGAGAAAGTCGGCGGCGGCAGCGCGGACTTCGGCAGCCGTACGGGGCAGGACGATGCCATCCGCGACGTAGGGGTCAAGCAGGCAGACGATGGCCTCGGCATCTTCAGGCCGGGCCGGGCGGATCAGGACGGAGCGCAAGGTCACCACACCGGGCTCCCTTGACCTTCGATCACGCCCATGGCGCGGAACTTGTTATAACGCTGATCCCTGATCTGTACGGGCGTCAGCGCTGCCAGCTCGCCCAGGTGCCGCAGGATGGCCTCCTTGAGGGCGGCGGCGGCGGCATCCCAGTTGCGGTGCGCGCCGCCGACGGGCTCCGGGATGATCTCATCGACCAGGCCCAAGGCCAGCAGATCACGGCTGGTAAGCTTGAGCGCCTCAGCGGCTTTGGGCGCTGCACTGCTCTCGCGCCAGAGAATGGCGGCACAGCCTTCCGGCGTGATCACCGAGTAGTATGAGTTTTCCAGTATGAGAACGCGGTTGCCGATGCCGATGCCCAGGGCGCCGCCGCTGCCACCCTCGCCCACAACGACCGCTACGATGGGCACGCGCAAGCGGAACATCTCGCGCAGATTGACCGCGATGGCCTCGCCAATGTGCCGCTCCTCGGCGCCGATCCCGGGGTAGGCTCCAGGGGTGTCGATCAGAATCACGATCGGGATGCCTGCCTTATCAGCTATCTGCATGAGCCGTAATGCCTTGCGGTAGCCCTCAGGATGCGAGCAGCCAAAGTTGACGGTGACGTTTTCCTTCAGGTTGCGGCCCTTGCGCGTACCGATGATCATCAGCGGTTTGCCGTCCATTTTCGCGAAGCCGCCGAAGAGGGCCCGGTCATCGGCGAAACGGCGGTCACCCTTGAGTTCGAGGACATCGGTGCAGAGGCAGCCGACATAGTCCCAGGGGTAAGGCCTCTGGGGGTGGCGCGCCAGTTGGACCCGTTCCCAGGGGGAGAGGGTAGAAAAGACGCGCTGGCGGGTCTCCTCAATGCGGGCTTCAAGCAGAGCGATGCCGTGGCTGACGTCGACATCGTGCCGCCGGCTGAAATCGCGCAGCTCGGTCACCTTCTGCTCGAGTTCGGCAATAGGTTTCTCGAAGTCCAGCATCACGCCCATGTTTCTCAGTCCTCGATAACCACCGGGACCGCCTGGCCGCGCCCGGGTTCAGGAAGGAAGTCAAACAGCTCACGAATCTGGTCGTTCAGCATGCGGACGCAGCCTTCGCTGGCCGCCCCGCCGATGGAGTCAGGCTCCCAGGTGCCATGGATACCGTAACCGCTCAAGGTGGTCTCGGTGCCGGCGCTGGGAGTCAGGCCGAGCCAGTGGGTCCCCAGCGGGTTGTCAGGGTTTCCGAAGGGGACGCCGCGACCGGCGCGCGTCCAGGCCGGATGCACCACCTTAGTGCTGATGACGAAGGTTCCGACGGGGGTCTTGTTTTCGCGGCCCACGCCGACGTGGTAGAGACGGTACAGGTCTTTGCCGTTGAGCAGAAGCAGCACGAACTTGCTCTTCACCACCCGGATGCCCCATTCGACGTTGAGGGTGTAGAGGACGTTGCCGGGGTAGATGACCGGGTTGGTCAAGTCGAGGCCATTCAGGCGTTGCAGGGCGCCCACGGTGGTTGAGAGGCGCCCCGCGATCCGGCTGAGGCTGTCGCCGGGCTGCACGGTGTAGGCTTTGCGCTCGGGGCTGGCCGTCTCCGAGGTCATGAACACCGTGTTGATCCGGCTGACCATCTCGGCGGCCGCGTTCCAGCTCTGGTCGAACTCGGTCACCCCCGGCAAGGTAAAGACGCGGGCGGCCAGTTGGCGAGCCGCCATGTAGTTGTAGCCTTCCACCTGCTTGCGGGCAGCCTCGATGAAGCGCACCGCGTCGCTGCCGTCAGCGGGGGCCGCGGGCGACGGCGAGGACCCGACCGCCGCGGGCGGCGCGACCGGTGTCGCTACCGGCGGCGCCGGTGGCGAGGGCGGTACGACCGGCGGCGGGGTGGGTGTCGCCACCGGCGGCGCGGTGGGCGCCGGTAATGGCGTCGCGGGCCTGGCCGGGGCGGCCGGCGGCGCGACCGGCGTTGTCTTCAAGGGAGCCGATACCGTCTTCGGAGGGCCCGACGCTGGCCTGTGCAGCGCGGCTTTGGCCTTCTCGAAAGGCTTGGCGACCGTCTGGGCAAAGCTGTCAGGCAGAGACCGCCACACCACCCAGAGAACCCCGGCGCCCAACAGCGTCAAAAGGATGATCAGCGGGTATTTGTAGTACCAGTACATGGCCGTTCAGCGACTCCCACGCCTGCCCACTTCACCCTGCGGCGACGGTCCTGAACCGACCCCGCCGGGCCTGCGGCCAGCCAATATAGGGTGACGCACACCCCGGCGCAACCGGGCGGCAACCAGGCGGGCACATGTCAGTTCCGTGGGTGGCGACTACTCAGGTCGCAGGGTTCAGCCCAGCCCCCGGCTGCGGCCGGGCCTACCGGAATGAGACTTGCGGCCACGGTTCTCATTCCGATCCGGCCGGTACACGCCGGATCGCCTGGAGGGCGGCCCTGCGTGGCCGCCGCGGCGCCGACGCAGCGGCGCCCTCCAACGCCCCTCGTCCGCCGCGGCGGACGAAGGGCGGAATGGGAAGCGCCTGGTGTCACAGGAGGTTGCTGCAAGTCTCATACAAGCCGGGCCCCCAGCTGGGGCCGGACAGACCGGAATGAGTCGTGCCGCCGCGGGTCGCCGCGGCGAATTGCTGAGAACCCGACCTCCAGCAGGGCTGTTTTGTTTTCCGGCAGCCGTGCTTGCTGGCCGGCACGACGGGTGAAAGCGCGAAAGCGTGAGAGTGTGGACGGGGGGGCCGGGGGTCTGAGACGCTATCACACCATCACGTTCTCACGCTCTCACAGGCAACCAGTCTGCCAACTTTGAAACAGCCCTGGACCTCCAGCCCCAGGGCTTGCCATCTTCCCGGTAATTGGCTATAGTGCCAAGTAAGAAATTTAGTTGAGCAGGAGTGGGTAAGCCCTGGAGCCCGCGAGCATGGAAGCACGGAAGCGGCGGCAGTTGGAGATGCAGGCGCGGGTGTTGAAGGCGCTGGCGCATCCCTCGCGTCTGTGCATGGTGGAGCTGTTGGCGGACGGGGAACGCTGTGTCTGCGAGCTGCGGCAGGTTGTCGGCGCGGACATGTCTACGGTGTCGAAGCACCTGGCGGTGCTGAAGGGGGCCGGCATCGTGCGCGACGAGAAGCGTGGCTTGCAGGTGTTCTACTCGTTGCGATTTCCGTGTGTACTCAATTTTCTGTCTTGTGTGAATGAGCTGATGACTTCGGCGGCCGACGAGCAGCGCGAGTTGTGCTGCGTCGGCCACGCCCCCATGACTCCGTGAGTCGGGGAGCGGCTGGTGGTCTGGAAGACTGCATACCAAGCGCAGGCGCTGGTCGAGGAACGGAACGAGCATGGACACGGTCACCAAATCCGTCGCCCCGGAGGCCTCCCCGGCGATCCCGCCGGGGGATAGCCCTGGGGTTGCCGGCAGGCCCGGTTGGCGCAGATACGTTCTTTGGGGTGTCACGGGGCTGGTGGTCTGGTGGTTGCTGTACCGCAGCCTGGCGCCGTTGGCGGCATGGTTCACCTACACCCTGTTGCCCCTGAGCCACGGCTCGCACCTGAGCGCGGCGGTAGAGTTCTTCGTCTATGAATCACCCAAGGTGCTGATGCTGCTGACGTTGGTGGTATTCGGCGTGGGCATCGTTCGTTCGTTCTTCACGCCAGCGCGGACGCGGCTGATGCTTTCCGGCAGACGCGAATCCACCGGCAATGTGCTGGCGGCATTGCTGGGCATCGTCACGCCCTTCTGCTCGTGCTCGGCGGTCCCGTTGTTCATCGGCTTTGTCACGACCGGCGTGCCCCTAGGGGTAACCTTCTCCTTCCTGATCTCGTCGCCGATGGTCAACGAGGTGGCGCTGGTGCTGTTGTTCGGGTTGTTCGGCTGGAAGGTTGCGGCGATCTACCTGGGTACGGGGTTGGCGATCGCCATCGTTTCTGGGTGGATCATCGGGCGGCTACGGATGGAGAGATACGTCGAGGACTGGGTGTTTCAGACGCAGATCGGCGACCTCGCCCCGGAGGCGGAACCCGACTGGCCGGGTCGGATCCGTCTCGGCCTTGACGCGGTTAAGGATATCGTCGGGCGCGTGTGGCTTTACGTGTTGGTCGGCATCGGGGTCGGCGCGGGCATCCATGGGTATGTGCCGGAGAACTTCATGGCCGCCATCATGGGCAAAGATGCGTGGTGGTCAGTCCCTTTGGCGGTGCTCATCGGGGTGCCGATGTACTCCAACGCCGCCGGGATCATCCCGATCGTGCAAGCGTTGCTCGGCAAGGGCGCCGCCCTGGGCACGGTGCTGGCGTTTATGATGGCGGTGATCGGACTCTCCCTGCCGGAGGCGGTGATCCTCCGTAAGGTGCTCAAGCCCCGCCTGTTGGCCGTGTTCTTCGGCGTGGTGGCGCTGGGCGCAGTCGCTAACACTACCCTCCAACCGCGTGACGTTCTTCAACTTCCTGGCAACGCACGACGGCATCGGCTTGAATCC
>CAIZKT010000132.1:0-4005 GCA_903933565.1 uncultured Victivallales bacterium
GGACGGTTTTCGCGGTTTCTATACCAACAACGAAGAGGGTCCGCAGTACGCGACCTACATGGCCGAGGAGTTGCCGACATTCATGGAGCGGCACTTCAGCGCTCAGTCGGGGCGGGTGGGCCGTTGTGTCGGGGGATTGTCGATGGGGGGTTACGGCGCGCTACGCCTGGCCTTAGGCTACCCGGAGCGTTACGTCTCGGCCACCAGTCACTCGGGCGCCTTGGCCTTCGGTCACGATCCGGTGGCTGACTCGGACTTCCGCGCCCCCGAGTTCCGGCGCATCGCCGGAGCCCTGCCGACCGGCAGTCAGCATGATCTGTTCGCGCTCGCGGCCAAGGTCCGGCAGGCGGGGAACGCCCCGGCCCTGCGCATCGACTGCGGCACCGAGGATTTTCTGGTCCAGCCTAACCGGCGGTTCGTGGAACACCTGCGCACCCTGGAGCTAGCGCATGAGTACCAGGAGTTTCCGGGGACGCACAGTTGGGACTATTGGGATGTCCATGTGCAGGAAGCCCTGGCCTTCCACGCTCGCCACCTTGCCTTGCCGGTTACGACGCCCTGATCTCGCTCGGCGCCAGTACCTGCGGCAGCCGTTTCATCCCCGGCAGACATTGGGGTCCGCAGGCGCAGACGTAGTTGGAGGGCTCCACTCCCAGCAGTGGCGCAAACTCACTCCACATGTCAAGGGTCTCGGTGCATAGGAAGACCGGCACGTCCCGATCATATCGGCGAATCTCCTCCAGCAGGAAGTGGTACACCTGAGCGCGGGCGGCGTGCGGGAAGGGACCCGCCGTGACGCCCTTCATGGCCGCGGCGCTGTCCTCGAGCGCCTGGACAAAGTCGGGCTCGAGCAGGCTCAGGTCGAGGATCGCCTTGAGCTCCTGCAGGTCCATCCAGGCCAGCATGAACAAGCCGATGCTGTCGGGCCGAGTCCGGGCGAAGAGCAGGCTGATCAGACGCCTATACTCCTCGCGCCAACCCCTGAGCGGAACAATGGGCTTAAGCTTGAAACGGACGGTATAACCGGCCTCCTGGCAACGCCGTGCCGCCTCGATGCGCTCCTCGGCCGAGGCGGTGCCAGGCTCCACCAGGCGGCTGGCGGTGTCCGCGCTCAGGCTCCACAGCACGATGGTGTGCCCACGGTGGTCGAGAGCATGCAGGAAATCGGTGTTGGCGCTCTTGGTGTGGATCAGGTAGTGCTGGTCCGGCGTCGAGGCGAAGTACTCCACCAGCAGCTTCGACAGGCCGTACTCCGGCTCGAAACAGGGCGTGTCGCTGAGGCAGGAGTTGAACATGAAGACCTTCTGCCAGGGCTCCGCGGCCGCCGCTGGGATGACCTGTCGCTCGACAAACTCTTCAAGGTTGGTGAAGACGACGGCGACCTTCCCACCTGGGCAGTAAATGCAGCCGTGCGGGCAGCCGTAGAGGGTATCGAACTGCACCCGCGCCCGGCAGACGCCACGGCTTGAGGTGTAGTTCTCCCGCGCCAGGACCTTGCCGCCATGGCCGAGAAGATGGCCGACCAACCAGGCGGGGGTGCCGGGCGGACACGCCTTCAGGACCGGCGTGCTGTCTGGCTTGTCGCCGCAGCAGAGCGTGGTAAACACCAGCGCGGGCTCGGCATGCCCGCCCAGGGCGCCCTGGCGAGAACGCGCGTCCTGCCAGCCATGCCGGCGGATCAGGTCGGGGATGTCGGCGTCCGTGACTCGTTCCACCGAGCCCAGGTCACGCCCCAGCGCCGCCAGCATCCGCTCGACGCGCTGAGCCGAACGGGTGTCTGCCAGGGCCTGCTCGAACACACAGATCACGGGGGGCGAAAGCGGGTACATACTCACCTCGTCATGGTCGCTGGGACAACTGACCGGTGCAGCCAGGCCGGGCGCCGAGAGGGCTACTTCTTATACACCGTCTTGGGGTCAAAAACGCGCTCGCCGACCACCTTCAGCTCACCGCCCTCGACCTTGCGGAAGAAGCAGGTGCGGTAGCCCTCGTGACAGGCCGCGCCGCCGACCTGATCGATCTTCAGCACCACCGTATCCTCGTCGCAGTCAACCAGGATCTCCTTGACCCACTGCAGGTTGCCGCTGGATTCGCCCTTGACCCAGAACGACTGGCGCGAGCGCGACCAGTAGGTGGCCTTGCCGGTCTCGAGGGTGCGCTTCCAGGCCTCCTCATTCAGGTAGGCCAGCATCAGGATTTCACCGGTCTGCCAGTCCTGGGCAATGGCGGGGATGAGGCCGTCCGGGCTTTTGGCGAAGTTCAGCGTGACCATGGCGATATCGTCCTCCTGAGGTGGGCTGGCGCGCGGTCGGCCAAGCCGTTCAGCCGAGCAGATACTTGTCCGCGTCGTTGGCCACCATGACGCCGTAGTTGACGGTTCCCAGCCAGCCCGACATGATGATGCCGACCGAGCCGGTATGGAATAGCCCGCCGATCTGGGCGGACAGGGTCATGCTGGGGCGCAGCCCCTCGAACTTGGTGCCGAAGGCGGCGCCGCCGGGGTGCAGGGTATAGCGGGCGAAGGTCTCCGGCGTAGCGGCTTCGGTGTAGTCGGCGATACGGCGGATGGCGGGCACGTAGCGCTCGAGGGCAGCGAGGGTGTCCTCGATGAGGTCCTGCTTCGCGGCGCGGTACGCCGCACGCTCGCTGCCGACCCAGTCCTGGTAGCGGGCGTTCATGCTGGCAACGACCGTATACTGATCCGTGCCGGGCCGGATGGACGGGTAGTACACCGAGAACGTGCGGCTGGTTACCTTGCGGGCACAGAGCGCATCCGAATCGAACACTGGATGCGTCGAGGTAAACAGCAGATCGCCAATCTCGGGCAGCCGTTCGCCAGGCCGGATGCCGATGTACACCTGACAACTGCTGTTGCTCAGGCGCACCGTTCGCACCGCGGCCAGGAACTCGGCGCCGAAGTGCTCATCGCCCACCAGGTCATGGATGGTGCCCAGCAGGTTGCCGTTGGAGACGACCGCTCGGCAGGCCACCGGGCGGCCGTTCGCCACCACGCCCGCCACGCGCCCCCCCTCCACCAGGACCCTCTCAACCCGGCAGCAGGTCTCGCAGTCTACCTGGTTGGCGCGCAACTCGGCAGCCATCATCTCGAGCAATTTGTCCGTGCCGCCCAGGAAGGTGTAGACGCCCTTGTTCATGAAGTTGCCGAAGACAATGCCATAGCTGATCGCGGGCTCGTCGAGGGTCGAGCCGTTGGCGTAGGTGATGGGCTCCATCAGCAGCCGCCAGACATCCATCCGACCAGGGAAGAAACGCTCGAATAACTCCCGCGTCGTTTCGCGCTGGTCGTCGTAGTAGTTCATCGCCTTGAGGCAGGCGAAGAAGGCGCTCACCGTCGCCCGCGGTACCCTGAATTGCTCCTCCAGGATGCGGGTGAAATCCTCCATGTCGAAGGTGGTCTCAAGGTGAAACTGCGGGTTGTCAAAAACGATCCGCTGCACCTGCACGACGCGGTCGGCGAAGGCCTGCCCCCAATACTTGCGCAGGCTCTTCTGCATGCCGATGGGAAACCCGTGCAGCGCGACGTCAAAGAGGTGATGCCGACGCCGGAAGTAGGTGGCCAGTCCGCCCAACTGAGAATGCTGTTCGGCCAGCAGCACGCGATGGCCATTGCGGGCCAGGCGGTTTGCCGCCGTCAGGCCGGCAAGGCCGCTGCCAATCACCACAACATCATAGCGGTCCTGCATACGACTGTGAATCCGTCCCGGCGGAGCGTGAGCTAACCCGGCCGACCCGTCTGGAGTCGGCGGAGTCCGCTAATGTAGCGCACGACGTAACCGGCACAAGAAGCCCGAGAAAAGCCCAAGCCGCCACCGCGGTTTGCGGGAGCTGCGGTGGGCCGCCACCGCGCTTCGCTGGAGCTGCGGTGGGCTCCACCGCCCGCGCCTGAGGCCAGGCGCCTCTCCAGGGGAATGGACCGGCCGCGGCTCGCGGCCAGTGCCCGGGAGCCCCGGGCGCTCCAGAGCCGCTGGAGCTGCGGTGGGCTCC
>CAIZKT010000133.1:0-3586 GCA_903933565.1 uncultured Victivallales bacterium
AGAGTGGTAGTCGGTCCCGAAGAATAGGTCGCTGGTGCAATTGTGGCGGGATGCAACCGCAAAGAAACCACCCATATGACTGTCTCCTGGCGTCACACCATACGTGTTGCTTGTCTACGGGGTCCGTTGTGACCGGTGCGGCCACCGCCCCTCCAGGGTAAACCCCCGACGCGGAGAGTGCGGCAACCGTGAGGCCGCGTCCGGCAGACGCGCCCCAGCGGGCGGGACAACCGGCAAGATAAGGGAGAGCCCTGGAGATGCAACCCGGCACCCAGTGGTCCAGCGGTCGCAGCCGGTACTTCGTCAGGTCGTGACTCCGCCAGTCACGCCGTGTGGCAACGTAGGTCGCCACTCCGCTCGCGACCCCGCCGAACCGCGGGGATTGACGCCAACGGAGCGGCACCCTACGTTCTCACATGGCCAAGCCGAAACGCAAACTTACCTCAGCCGAAAGGGCCGCACGGAAACGGCGGCGCCGGGAGACCGAGATCATCTTCGTCCACGGCAAGCAGAAGCCAGTCAAGCGACTGCCGACCATCGAGGGGATGGACGTGGACGAGTTCATCCGCCGGAACGCCGACCCCATCTGGCTACAGCAGAATGAGATGTGGGAGTATATGGAAGCCGCGATGGTCGGCGGGGCCGCCGCGGACGTTGGGCTACCGTCCGAGCCTGCCGAGTTCGCTGGCGATGATGACTTCCCCTTCGGGGCCATCGGGAACGAGATCGACGATGGCATTGCTTTCGAGGCCGGGGAGAACAACGCTGACACTGGCGTGCCGCCTGGAGCCGCGCGGACCGAGGCCGACGGCGCTACGGGTTACTCTGACGGCGTTGGCAGAATCAGTCGCCCACCCCCGGCGGACACGGCCGGGGGGACGGCTAGGTGCTCGGCCGTGGTGGTCTCGATCCAGGTGACTGCATAGGTGCCGTCGGTGACCCCGCTGAGCCTGAGCAGTCCTTCGTCCCGTGCCGCCGGGGTGCGCCCTTCGCGTTGGCACAGCCAGATAAACTCCGGCAACCGTCAGCCGGGCATTGCGGATCAGCACCCGCTCGCCCGCTTCGAGCCGTCGAGCCAGATCGCACGCCAGTTCCCAGAACGCCTCCCGGCCGAGCGGAGTCCTATGGTTCATCAGGTGCAGACGGTAACCCCGGTAATCCGCTCAGCAACCCCTGGAGGACGACGCCCCCGCTGAGCCGCCGCGACCCACGAGAGCGGTCCCCTGGAGGGCGAGTGGCCCGCCGCGGCGGACGCGCAGGCGCCCGCGAGTTGCGGGTTCTGCAAGCGCCTCAGTACTGGGATTCAGCCTGGCGCCAGTTGCCCGGCAGGAATCCGTCGAGGCGCTTGGCAGGCCGCTGCCGGTTCGCCGACGCCATGTCAGCTGCAGAGCGACGTCCATGCCGCCAGTGCTGCCGAATTAAATTGGGGCTGATTCGAGGCTCTTGCAGAACCCTCGGCTCACCAGCATCCCGCCTGGAGCCGGCGGTCCGCTCGGGCGTAGCCAGGGCTAGCGCCGTACCTGGGGGTCTTGCCGACGGCGGGTACCGCGATCCGCCGCGGCGGACCCGGAACGGGCTTGGCAGCGCGGACTCCAAGGCCAGACGCGGGATTCTGCAAGAGCCTCTTTCGTGTACATGAAATCGCTCTTAAGCTATTGATTACGTGCAATTGTATGCTATAACCTATTGTCCCTAAGGTAATTGCGTGGGAACGGCACCGAGTACAAGTTTCCCGCATTGATCATCAGTACGGCAGTAAGCTGCCGGGCAGAGGTATATTAACGGCGTACTGGAGAGCGGATCCGGGGGTGGCCGGACCCTGGCGGGCCGTCGCCGCTGGGCGCTTCACGAGCATCGCAGCGAGGGCCTGAGCACCATGTTTCCGCCTGCCTTGAATGCGTACCGTCCGAGCCTGCGTCTAGGCCTGAGTTGCCTGCTGGTCACGCTGGTGATCGTCACGGCCGCATCCTTGGGTGTGGCGACCTATTTCGGCGCTCGCTCCCTGGTCCGCAACAGCATCCGCGAGCGTCTGCATGATGCCGCGGCCACCGGGGCCCTCCTCCTCGACGGGGAGGCGCACCGCAGCCTGCGCTCGCGAGCCGATGAGGATACCCCGGCGTACCGGGCTATTCGTGCCCAACTGCGGCTCATTCGCGACCGCTGCCTGCAAGTACGCTTCGTCTATACCATGCGCCGCGCCGACGAGGGCAAGTTCCTCTTCGTCGTGGATGCCGAGGAGAACCCTGCCGATGTGAGCCATCTGGGCGACGTCTACGACGGCGAGTTCAGCCCCGCCATGGCCGCTGGGTTCACGCCGCCGTACCAGGTTCAGGTTGCCCGCGACCTGGTCGAGGATGAGTGGGGAGTCTGGCTGAGCAGCTACGCTCCCTTCTTCACCAGCACCGGAGAATTCGAGGGTCTGCTCGCCCTCGATGTGTCCGCCGCCAGCGTCCGCCAGGCCGAACGGCGCTGTCTCGCCGGCATCCTGGGAATCACCACCCTCATCTGCCTGCTGGCCATCGTCTTTGCCATCCTGCTCTCGCATCGGGTCAGCCACTCGCTGCTGCTGCTGGCCGACGACATGGACAGTATTCGGCGCTTCCACCTCGGCGAGACCGTTCCGGTGCAGTCGCGCATCCGCGAGATCCGCGACATGGCCGAGTCGGTCCGCAACATGAAATCGGGGTTGCGCTCGTTCCGGCGCTATGTCCCCGCCGAACTGGTGGGCGAACTGATCCGCCTGGGCCGCGATGCCGTGCCGGGCGGCGAGCGGCGCTGCATTACCACCTTCTTCTCGGACGTCAGGGACTTCACGTCCATCTCAGAGAAACTCCCCCCCGAGATCCTGGCCGAAGGCCTGGCTGTCTACTTCCGCGGCATGACCCGGATCATCCTGGAACAGCGCGGTACGGTCGATAAGTTCATCGGCGATGCCATCATGGCCTTCTGGGGCGCACCCAGCCCGACCGAGGAGCACGCCCTGCTGGCCTGTCGTGCCGCCCTGGCCTGCCAACGCCACCTGCTCTCGCTCAGCGATGTCTGGAGGCAACAGGGAGTGCCGCCGCTGGAGACCCGCATCGGCATCAATACCGGCGATGCCATCGTCGGCAATATCGGCTACGAGGAACGCCTGAGCTATACCGCGTTCGGCGACTCGGTGAACCTGGCCAGCCGCACCGAGGGCCTCAACAAGTACTATGGAACGCATATCCTCCTGACCGAGAATACGCTCCCTCTGGTTTCGGCGCAGATGCTGACGCGCTGGCTGGACCGCATCGCGGTGAAAGGGCGCAGCGTCGGCCTGGACATCTTTGAACTGCTGGTCGAGCGCCAGGCCGCCACTCCCGACCAGCTCCGCCTCGCCGCGACCACCAACCGCGCCATGGAGTGCTACTTCCGCCGCGAATGGCAGACCACCATCGAGGCGCTCGAAGAGGTGCGCGGCATCGTCCCCGAGGATATGGCCTCGTCCGTCCTCGTCGAGCGCTGCCGGACCTTCCTGGTCGAGCCGCCGCCGACAGACTGGAATGGGGTCACGGTGATGCGGGAGAAATGAGGACCTGTGTAATAAGGATGGGCCGAGGTA
>CAIZKT010000134.1:0-14823 GCA_903933565.1 uncultured Victivallales bacterium
CCGGAAAGGTACACCCCCTTTTTCCACACGGAAACCCGGTATGCTCACGACAAAGTGACACTATTCGACTGCCTGCCAATCACTTGCAAGGCAAACGGCTGATCGGCGGATCAAGAAGTCTGATATTGTGGGGGTTGTCAAAGCTCGCCACCAGGAAGAACGGCTGGCGCTGGGCCGGGGGCTGTCCCGCCAGCCGCGTCAGACAGCCCACGCAGGCATCCGCCAGGCGCGCGTCGTTGAAGCCGCAGAAGGTCTGGAAGCCATGATCGTTGTCGTCCGCCATGGCGATCTGCGGCACATGCCACTTGCCGCCGTAGTAGCAGTCGTAGCCCGCTGCCGCCAGAAGCCGCCCGAGTTCGAGTGACCGTAGCTCTTCGCGGATGGCCTGACCGTTCCGGGGACAGCCACACTCATGGGGCAGCATCCCGGTGAACATACTGGCTCGCGAGGGCGTACACAGCGGCTGAGTGCAGTAGGCGTTATCGAAGCGAATTCCCGCCGCGGCCAGGCGGTCCAGCGCCGGCGTGTGCAGATCAGGGTTGCCGGCGCAACTGAGGGCGCTCGCAGAGTGCTGATCGGTGCAGATGTAGAGGAGGTTCGGTCGTTCAGCCCTGGGCGTGCTCACCGTACGCGCTCCGTGTCTTTGGCCGGCAACCAGCAGGTGCGGCCATCGTCCAGCGCCACCTCAAGCCACTCGCCACGGTCCTCCAGCAGACGGAACTCGGTGCCCGCGTGCAAGGGCTCCGTGAACGCAGGCTCAAAGCTCATGCCATCGCCCTTCCGCGCCGTGGCCTCCGCGGCGACCACCACCCCGGGTCGGACCGTGCGCAAGTGGCGCCACTCGACCAGCAACGATCCCAGCAGCAGCAGACTCACCACGGCGCTGATCCCGGCCAGCCAGCTCAACCACGCCGACCGCCACAACAAGCGCACGCTCAGCAGCAGCCACAACCCCGCAAACGCCGCCGCAAACACCCCGGCGCGCGTGCGCTGCCCCAGGTCGTAGTGGAAAAAGAGCACCGTCTTCAGTACCTTCGTGCGCTCCGGGACATCAATGCGATCCAGGCGCTTGCGCCGCGCGTAGTCGAGGTTCTGTCGGAGGTTCGAATCGTTGGGGAGGTACGACTCGGCGCGCCGGTAGTTCGCGATGGCCCGACCCAGGTCTTCCATGCGGAAGTAACAGTTGCCAATATTGTAGTATAACCGGCCATTCCGGATGCCACCCTCGCCGACAATACGCTCGAAACGCAAGGCCGCCTTGGCAAACACCTCGCGGGCCGCTTCAGGCTGGCTCTCGGCCATGGCATTGGCCTCACGGAAGAAACGCTTGGCGTCGCTGTAGAGCTCGTTGATCTCGCCTTCGGACAGCGCGGTCGCCCGGGCCACCCCGGCCAGCACCACAAGCAGGCCGATCAGCGCCCGCCAAACAGAGGGATTGAACCTAGGTTCTCTCACGGCGATTTCAGCTTCCTGTCAAGCCCATCCAGCAGGCGTCGGGCGGTCTCCGCCAGTTCAGCCCCGACCGGCGTGGCCGCACCGGCCCCAGCATAGCGGCCCACTTCACAGGCCTGGAAAAGTCCCTTGAGGGCCGCCCTCTCCGCCTCGCCGATGCCTTGCTCGCGCAGCGGCGCCTCGAGGTCGCCAAAAACCAGCGCCCCGGAGGTCAGCCGCAGCTTGGCGCCGAAATACTCACGCAGCGCCTCGGCGACCTGAGCGGGCCCGTCCGGCGCGGCCCCCGCCAGCTTGAGCTGCCGCCGCGCCCGAGCCAACGCCTGGCGGGCCTGACGAGCCGCCGGATCAGCCTGCCGACGACGAACACTGAACACGCCCGCAAACAACGCCGCGTAGAGCAGCGGCGGCAGAACCAGCGCGACGCCCCACGGCCACGAGCGCATCCAGGTGTCGAAACCCACATACTGGTCCGTCAGCACACCGCTATCCTCGTAGTTCGCCGCAATGCCGCGGCCCGACGCTTGCAGCTTCCTTCCCGCCGCCGCCACCGGTGCGCTGCTGCCTTCCGCATCCATGGCCGTAACCAGCTTGGCGGCCTTTACCGTCAGCGGAATCGGTGCGGACTCCGCCACGCGGTAGGCCTGCGCCGCCGTGTCGTAGTAGGGCAGACGCAACGCCGGGATGCCGGTCACCGCAGCATTCTTGGCCCGCAACACCCGCTTGAACACCTTGGCGCGGCCCGCGACCACACCCGGCTCCGGCGGCGAGAGGCGGAAGCCACGGGCCAGCTCCTCGTGGCCCTCGAGGTCGGGCCCTTCCACCGTCTCGAGGTAGTCCGGCCCGGAAAGCTCAACCGTCAGCGTGATGGGATCCCCGACACTGACCTCGACAGGCTCGGCCCGCGCCCGCAGTTCGTAGTGCCCCACGTGCCCAGCGAATCCCGTCGGCTTCCCGGCCGCGGGCAACGGCCGCACCGTCAGCGTGGGGGCGCCCGACGCCACCGCCAGGCGCCGGTAAGTCCGGTCACGCTGCCCGAAGGGATCCCCAAAGAAAGGGTCTCCAGAGGTGGCTGAGCGCCGCCGCGGGGCTGGCGCACTGGAGGCGACATCGCAGGTCACCGTCGATTTCGGCAAGGCGAAGCTTCCGGCCTGGCGCGGAATCATGACCTGGCTGAAGGTCACGTCCGTGGCCCCGCCGGTGGGCGTGCGGCGCGGGGTCTGCAGGGCCACCAACTGTCGGCCGTCCGGCAGACGGATGCCGATGTAGCGGTCGCGCAACTGGGGGTCGATCTCCGGCTCCATCTTGGGAAAGTCAAAGCCCGGCTGCTCGAACAGGGGGAGCTGGAAATCGAAGCCGCGCACTTCGCTGCCAACCGTCCAGGTCCAGTTGACCACGATCGGCTCGCCGACGCAGACCGTGTCCCGCGACAGCTCCATGCGCAAGGTGATGTCGGCGCTCGCTGGAGCCGACTCCGGTGCGCGCACGCGCAACGGCACCGGCTGCGTCCTGGCCTGTTTTGCCCCAGCTTGTACGGTCAGCGCCGGAATCGTCAACTGACCGGCACGCTTCGCCGTCACCTGGTAGGTCAGGATCGTCTCGCGCGTCACGACCTTGTTCATCCGGCCGTTGACGATCGATATCTGCGTGCTGTTGTTGGTGCGCGGACCGGCATATTGGACGCTGAGGTCCGGCGCTGCGGCAGCCAAGTCCGGCGGCTGCGGCTCGTCCGCCCCCGATACCGTGATCTGGAAGGTGATGGGTTGACCGACGAACACGTCCTGCGACTCGATCGCCACCTGGACCTGCAGCAGATCCTGCGCCGCCACCGACAGCGCCAACAACACCGCCCAGGCAGCACAGGCCGCGACCCCGGCCCGCACGCGCTCCCACAGATTGTCGGATACACCCCTCAACGCGCTCACCAATCCTTGTCCACTGGCGCCACGCCTTGTTGTTCCGCGGCCGTACGCCGATCCCGATTACGCTTCTCGTCGTCCAATATGTTGCGGGCATCCTGGTCGGCAAGACGGGCCCGGGCCTGCTGCGGGTCCTGCCCCTGCGGCTCCTTCCCGCCCTCCTGCGCCGCCTGCGGTTCCTCTTGCTTCTTCTGGTCCTGCTTCTGGTCTTCTTGCTTCTGGCCTTCCTGCCCCTTCTGGTCCTGCTTCTGGCCGTCTTTTTTCTGCTCTTCCTGCCCCTTCTGGTCCTGCTTCTGGCCTTCCTGCTTCTGCTCTTGGCCATCCTGCGGTTTTGACAGGCTCTCGAGGGCTTTGCGGAGGGCCTCCGCGGCCTGCTTCTGATCGGCGCTGGCCGGCTGGGGTTGCGTCTGCTCGAGTTTTCCGGCCGCCTGCTCCTGGAGTTGGCGGGCCTGGTTCATCTGCTCCTGCGCCGGCTGGCTGGGGGGGGACGCCGGTGGCGGGGAACCGGCGGCGCCGCCCGGCGGCGGCGGTTGAGCCTGACGGAGCATCTCCGCGAGCTTGTCGGCCGCCGCCTGGGTGTCCTCGCCAAGCTGACGCTGGTCTTTCGCCTGGGCCGCCGACTGCTCCTGGACCGCCGGCGAGGCGCCCGCGGACTCCTGCTGCTTGGCCAACGCCGTGCTCTGGCCGGCGGCCTTCTCCTGGCGCTCGATGAGCTGCTTCATCTGTTCGGCGAACTTCTGCTGCTCTTCCTGCTGGGCCTTCTGCTGCTCCTGACGCCGCTTCTGCTCATCCAGGATGGACTTCCACAAGCGACGGACAATCTCGATATTGCGGCGGGCTGCCTCGAATTCCGGCTGCAGCGCCAGCGCCGCCTGATAGTTGTCAACGCTACGCTCGCACGCCTCCACCGCCTTCTTCAGATCGCTGTCCATCTGCCGGCGGGCCTCTTTGAACCAGGTGTCGCCGACGTTGTAACGACAATTGGCCTCAAAGGCCGGATCGCGGCTCGCTTTCGCCGCCTTTTCGAAGGACTCACGCGCCGCGGCGTAGTCCTCGGCACGGTAATGCACCGCACCCTGGTTGAACGCTACCACCGGCGACTCCGGGCTCTCGACGTCGGCCTGCTCGTAAGCCTTCATAGCCTCGTCGTAACGCTTTGCCTCATAGGCCTTATTGCCGCGGCGGACCAGGCCGCGCGCGGACTCCGCCAAAGCCGCCGTGGCGAGGCCCAGCAGCAGCACCCCCAGCAGAACCCGCTGGCACCGATACGTCTTCATGAGACTCGCCGCCGTTCGCACAACGCCGTCTCCACACACAGGAGCAGAAGCGCCCCGGCCAGGAAGATCTGGTACTTTTCTTCGTAGCGCTTGATCGTCTTGGACTCCAGCTCGCGCTTCTCCGCCTCACCGATCAGATTGATGTATACCGCATCGAGGTTGATAGCGCCCGTGGCCACCGGCAGGTACTTGCCCCCCGGGGTGGCATTGACCATCTGCCGCAGCGAGTCGCCGTCCAGCTTGCTGAACACGCGCTTGCCCTGATACTCCAGGAAGGTACGGTTGCCACGTTCGTCGGTGACCGGAATCGGCCGACCTTCATCCTCGTCGCCAAGACCTACCGCGATCAGGCGCACGCCAACCTCCCCCGCCTTCTGCGCCGCCTCGACGGGGAAACTGTCGTGGTCCTCGCCGTCGGTGATCAGCACGATGTCCTTGTAGCGCCGTTCGCGGCTATCGAAGACATCGTCCAGCGCCCGGCGGATGGCATCGCCGATCTTGGTGCCGCCACGGGAGACGGAGTGAGTGTCGACCTGATTGAGCATCATGCGGAAGAAGCCGTAGTCCATGGTCAGCGGACAGGTCACCACCGCGGTGCCGGCGAAGGTGATGAGGCCGACCCGGTCCCCGTCCAGCACGTCGATGCAATCGCTGATGGCCAGCTTGGCCCGTTCGAGACGGTTGGGCCTGAGATCGTCGGCCAACATGCTGCGCGAGACATCCAGGATGAAGACCACGTCGCGGCCCTGCCGCTGCACCGTCTTGGGCTTCGGATTCCACTGCGGCCGAGACAAGGCGACAATCATCAGCCCGCACCCCAGCAACACCAGCACCGCCTTCCAGCGCCGCCGAACCTGACTCACCGACCCGATCAGCCGCGGCAACAACCCGGTCTCGGCAAACTGCGCCAGCGCCCGCCGACGGCGGTAGGCAGCGTAGACGAAGAGCAGGCCCACCACCGGCAAACCCCACAGAGCAAAGAGCCACTGCACCGCTTCGAACCGCGCCTCGTTCATGGCAGCCTCCTGAACACGGTGCTGCGCAGCAGGACCTCCAGTACGACCAGCGCTAGCGCGGCGCTGACAAACAGCGGGTAGATCTCGCGGTAGTCGACATAGCGCAGAGACTCGATCTCGCTGCGCTCCAGACGATCAATCTGCTGGTAGACATCCTCCAGACTGCCGCCATCATCCGCCTTGAAGAACTGGCCACCCGTCTTCGCCGCCAGCATTTCCAGCGTGCTGGTGTCCACCTGCGGACCGAAGCCGGGCAGTTTCACCGCCCCCAGCAGAGTGTTGACCACCGTGCGGGCTTCGCCGCCGCTGACCGCGATGGCGTAGATGCGAATGCCCCAGCCCGCCGCCAGCGCCGCCGCCGCCTCGGGGCTGTGCTCGCCGCAGTTGTTCTCCCCGTCGGTCAGGAGCACGATCACCTTGCTCTTGATGGCATAGGCGTCCGTGGTCTGCCCCGTCTGCCGCGCCAAAGTCTCCTCTGCGGTCTTGAGACGGGCGGCGGCCAGAGCCACCCCGTCGCCGATGGCCGTGCCATCCTCGCTGCGGCGGTTGACGATATGCACATTGGCCAGGAAATGCTCCAGGGCGCCATGGCCGAGGGTCAGGGGGCAAACGGTGTCGGCATAGCGCGAGAAGGCGACCATACCGACCAGGTCGTGCGACCTCCCCTTCAGCGTGCGGTTGTTCCCCACGACGAAATCCTTGAAGACCTGCTTGACCACCTCCAGCCGGTTCTGCATGGTTCCCCGGAAGGACAACTCCTGCGCCATCGAGCTGGAACGGTCCACCACCATCATGATGGCAATGCCCTTGCTCACGTCGCGCACCTGCTCCCGGCCTTTCTGCGGCCGTGCCAGCGCCAACACGACCAGCAGAAGCGCCAGAAAGCGCAGGAAAGCCGGCAACCCGCCCAGCGTCTGCCGCCACGACTGGCCCGCTTGCCGGGCGTTGGCGATCGACGAGAAGCGCACCACGGCCCGCCGATTGCGGCGCGCGCCAAGCCACAGGACCAGCGGCAGCAGCAGGACCAGCACTAACGCCCACGGTGACTCGAACCGGATCACGTCGGAGCGCCTCCTTCGGTACGCGCCGTGCCCTCGCGGGTCTGCTCGATGAACGCTTTGCAGCGGTCGAACGTGCCTTGGACCTGCTCAGGACCGGGCACCACCTCGGCGAACTTCACCAGATCACAATGCACCAGAAAGCCCTTCAGGAGCTCCTTGTGCGGCTTGGACAGGGTCGCGTCGCCGCCCAACTCAGCCAGAAATTCCTCGGTGGTGCGCTCCGGGGCGTGGAGTTGGAAGCGGTTCTCGATGTAGCGCCGCAGGATGGCGGAGACCTCCTGGTAGAACTCCTTGTAGAGCCCCTGCCCGGGCAGATCACGGGCAACCAGGGCACGCAGCTCGTCGTAGGCGATCTCGTGCGCCGGTCGCGGCAGTGCCAGCACCGCCGCGCGCCGGCGGCGCCGCCGCCAGAGCCAGAACGCCAGCCCGGCCACCGGCAGCGCCGCGGCCAGGCCCCACCACAAGCGCCGCAGCGGCGAGCGCGGCAAATCCTGCGGCCCGACGATGTCCTCGACCTCCAGTTTGGCGACGTCCGCAGGCAGCAATGAGGTCACCGTGACGGTCACTTCGGGCGTCTCCAATTCATGGGCCTCCGGCTTCTCCTGCCCACGCTTGCCGAAGGTGACCTTCATCGGCTTGAGCGGGTACTTGCCGGAGACCAGCGGTTCGAGCGTGTAAACGCGGGCGGTTTGCACCCGGCCCGGGCCGACCAGCCGAGGGTCTTCGGTACGGGCATCCCGGATGAGAAACTGCTCAAGGTTCTCGCCGAACTTGGGCAGAACCACGTCGTAGCCCTCGTCGCACTCCGCGGCCACCGTGACCAGCAGGCGGTCCGCCAGGGTCAACTCCTGCCGGTCCACGCTGAGGCGCACGGTGAGCGGACCACTGGTGGCCGTCTCGGTCACCCCCTGCGGCGCCACCGCAGCTGGACTCGCCGCCGGCTTGCGGCAGCCTCCCAGGCAGACGAGGCCCAGCAGCGCCAAGCCGAGCGCGCCGCGACCGACGCGGGCGAAGAGGTCATAAACTGGATTGCGCACATGCACCGGCATGACACCTCGGTCCCTAGGGCTTCGACGGCGGCGGCGGGGCGCCAGCCGCGGCGGGCGGAGACGACTCATCGGGGGCGCCCAAGGCACGCTGATGCAGCACGACATCGTAGGCCTTGTAGAGCTCTTTGAGACAAGCCTCCTGCACCTCGCGTTCCTTCGCCGTCTGCAAGCGCTGGTAGGCGTCCTGCTGCACCTTCTCGAAGGGCGGCAGAGAGGCGGGCAAGCGTTCGCAGACCCGCACGACGTGCCAGCCCTTGGCGGAGCGCAGTGGCCGCGGCACGATGCTGCCGGCCGCGGTGGCGAAGACGGCCTCGGCCAACCCCTCGAGCCGTCCCAAACCCGGCGCCTCGTCGCGACCCGCGACCACGAAGCCATTCAGCACGCCCTGCTTGGCGGCACTCTCCGAATCCTGGCTGAGAGTGCGCGCCAACTCGTCGAAAGACTGCCCCTCGCCCAGGCTTGCCAGCAGTGCCTTGGCCTTCTCCTCGTCAGCCACCTGGATGTGTGCCACCTGAGCCCGTTCAGGCTCCTTGAACTGCTCCTTGTTGGCCTCGTAATAGGTCTTCACGTCGCCGGCTGTCAGGTTCACCTTGGCGGTCACCTCACGGGCCACCACCTCGCTGGCCAGAATACTGCGCTCGGCCTCCTGAAGCTGAGCGCGGACCTCGGGCTGGTCGGTGAGCCGGTCCTCACGCGCCTTGCGGCAGAGGATCTCCTGAGCCACGTACTGGCCCAGCACCTGCCGCCGGATCTGATGATCGCCAAACTGCTTCATCAACTCCGCCTTGCGCTGGTCGCGCTGCTCTGGCGTCAGGCCGCGGCCAAAACGCTCGAGCTGACCCGCGACCAATTGCTCGACCAGGCGGTCCAGGTCAAGCTTGGTGATCTTCCGAGGGCCGATCTCGGCGACCACTTCGTCGCCGGCTGCGGCGTTGCCGCCGACCGCGGTACGGTCTTTCAGTTCGTAGCGCAAGGCGGCGTACTTACCGAGGGCATCGAGGCACTCCTGGACCCGCCGACCGATCTCGGCCTCGAGGTTGGGCAGCTTGCCAAAGCTCTCCGAGGTGTAGTAAGCCGCCAGCGCCGCCTCGTAGCGGCCCGCATCCTGCCAGAGAGTCCCGATGCGATACCAGATCTCCGTGGCCTTGCCCGCCTCTCCACCTTTGACCGCCAGGTAGGCTTGCCACGCCTCCACGGCACTCTCCGTAAGCCCCTGCTTCTCCAACTTCAGAGCCAGTTCGCGCTGCGCGTCCACCCCGAGCTGCGGCCTGGAAGCCGCGCCCAACCGAGCGCCGCCCCGCGGCCACAGCACGACCCCGACCACCCCCAGTTGCAGCAGCACCACCAACCCCAGAGTTACAGCCACCCCACGGCCAGAGTGCGACCGCCCCGCCGCAGCCTCAGGCAGCGCAAAATTGTATGGGTCTGCCATGCTTACATCCTCATTCCAGTCTGTCCTGACACCAAGCCTGAACCCTTGTATGGGAACCGCAGAATGTCGAATGACCAAGGCCCAATGACGAAGCGTAGAATCACCGGCACGGCAACCGCGGCTCGCATATCGGTATGTCCGGCTACCCCGAACCCTGAACCCTGCCCTCAGGTCCGCAACCGCCGTTCGCGCCGGTGGAAGAAGGCCACCAACGAGCGCACGTAGTCACGGTCTGTCATCACCTCGATCTGGTCCACTCCCATGCCCCGGAAAGCGTCCCGCAGCGAGCGCCCGCGCTCCTCGCCGAGATCCTCGTAACGGCGCCGAACCGCCAGGCTGGAGGTATCAATCAGCACCACCTCGCCCGTCTCCGCATCCTCCAGCTCGATGAGCCCCACGTCCGGTAGACGCACCTCGCGCGGATCCGTCACCGATACCGCGATGAGGTCGTGCCGCCGCCCCAGCACTCGCAGCCGCTGATCGAAGTCCTGGCCGATGAAGTCCGAGACCAGGAAGGCGACGCAACGCCGCGGCATGACGCGGCCGAAGTACTCCAGCGCGCCGCGGATGTCGGTCTGCGTCTGCCGTGGCTGGAACTCGAGCAGGTCGCGGATCAGGCGCAACACGTGGCTCGTCCCTTTGGCAGGGGGAATGAACAACTCCACCTGGTCGGTGAACACGATCAGGCCGACCTTGTCGTTGTTCTTGACCGCAGAGAAGGCCAGCAGGGCACAGAACTCCGCCGCCACCTCGTTCTTCAGCCGCCCCGCGGTCCCGAAAGCGCCCGACGCCGACAGATCCACCAGAAACATCACGGTCAACTCGCGCTCTTCGCGGTAGCGCTTGATGTAGGGATGACCCATGCGGGCGGTCACATTCCAGTCGATCGAGCGCACCTCGTCGCCGGGCTGGTACTCCCGGACTTCATCGAACTCCATACCCCGGCCCTTGAAGACGCTATGATACTCCCCAGCCAGGACGTCGTTGACGGCCTTGGTGGTGTAGATCTGTATATAGCGGATTTTGCGGGCGAGATCCCTGGGAATCATGGTACGTCAATGCTGTCGAGAATGCGCTGCACGATGTCTTCGCTGGTCTTCTCTTCCGCCTCGGCCTCGTAGGTGACAATCACCCGGTGGCGGAGCACGTCCATGGCGACCGACTTCACGTCCTGGGGGGTGACATAGCCACGCCCATCGAGCAAGGCGTGTCCCCTGGCCGCCATGGCCAGGTAGATGCTGGCGCGCGGGCTGGCGCCATAACGAATGAGCTGACCCAACGGCGTCGGGGCCTGCTTGGGGTTCGCGGCGGGCATCGTCACCTTAAAGCGGTCGGCGTCGCGCGACGCCTCGACCAGGCTGACGATGTACTCCTCGATCTTGGCGTCCATGAAGATGTCGTCGGCCAGGCTCCGCAACCGCAGAATGTCCTTCGGGGACAGCACCGCCCGCGCTTCAAACTTCGGCGCACTGGTGGCCATGCGACGCAGTATCTTCAACTCATCTTCCCGCGTGGGGTAGGTGACCTTAAGCTTGAACATGAAGCGGTCCACCTGCGCCTCAGGCAGCGGGTAGGTGCCCTCCTGCTCGACCGGGTTCTGCGTGGCCAGCACCATGAACGGGTCGTCAAGGCGGAAGGTCTGCTCGCCGATGGTGACCTGCCGTTCCTGCATGGCTTCCAGCAGCGCGCTCTGCACTTTGGCCGGCGCCCGGTTGATCTCGTCCGCCAGGATCAGGTTGGCGAAAATCGGCCCCTTACGGGTAGTGAAGTCGCCGCTCTTGGGGTTGTAGATCTGCGTGCCGATGACGTCAGCCGGCAGCAGGTCCGGGGTGAACTGGATCCGCCGAAACGTGGTCTGAATACAGCGCGACAGCGTGGTCACCGTCAGCGTCTTGGCCAGCCCCGGCACCCCCTCGATAAGCACGTGGTGATTGCATAACAGCGCCAGCAGCAACCGGTCCACCAGCTCGCTTTGGCCGACGATCACCCGGCCGATCTCCGTGCGCACCTGCGCCAACAGCGCGCTTTCGTGCGTCACGCGCTCCCCGATCTGCTTCACATCAACACTCATGGACACTGAACTCCTTAACGGACTACACTACCTGCGACGGGTAACGCAGCCCGGCTTGCCGATATTGGCACACTCACGCGGGACGATAAGATAGCCCCTGCCCAGCGGACCGCACGACGGGGCCGCCAGGAAGGCAGGGCGGTTTCAAGAAAGAGCGACCTGTGCAATAGGGATGGGCCGTGGTATTCAGCCCCAAGGGGGCGTTTCGGGCGCCCAGGGCAACGCCCTGGGTACCAGTCCACAGCGAAGATTGAGCCCTGAAGGGGGGGACCATGCGACCTCGGTGCGAAGGTAGGGTAGATGGCTCGCCCCTACAGGGCTCAAACCCATCACCATTCTATTCCCAGGGCGTTGCCCTGGGCTGGTATGGCAGCGCGCCTTCAGCGCTTCAGACGGACTCTCTTATTGCACAGGTCGAAAAGAAACAGCCCTGAGGCGGCGCCGGAGAGGGTTGGGATCTGTGTGCGCTAGGCTTTCGCCTTGGCAACCTGGGTTCGGGCCGTTTCCGCGACTTCGGTGTGGGGGCCGCCGGCGGTCAAGTAAGCCCGCATTTCCCGGCACAGTTCGGGGGCCACCGTGAGGCAACCAACCTGGGGAGAACCGAGGGTTAGCTCCGTCGCGGGTTTGCCGTAAAGCCGCGTGTCGCGCCCAACGGCGACCGCAGTCCACGGCACCAGGATCGCTTGGCCGAGCACCCCGCCCCGTAGGTACAGGCCGTGCGGACTTATCACGAGGCAGCCGGCCTTTCGCCAGCGCATGGACCCCACCGCCAGCGTCTGGCGTACCCACAAGCGCCCCGTCGGTGGGCGGTCGCACGAGAAGCACGCCAGCAAAGCGGGCCACCCGGCGGCGGCGCGCAGGAGTTGCCGTACGAGCAGGAAAATACCCAAGGCCAGCGCCGCCGCCAGCAGCGGCAGCAGGATCAATGTGGCGACCGCTATCGGCTCCATAGATCCCTTTCGCGCCGCGCCAAACCACTACTCGGCGGCCGTGGGTGCCGACGCCGCCGCGGGCGCCGCCGACGGTTTGCGAGCGAAGCGCCAGGGCAGCACGCCCAGCAGCAGGCACAAACCGGCGCAGCCTATCCATACCCGCCGTCCGCCGCCCACGCCGGGCGCCAGGGTGTACTCCACTCTCTTCTTGGCCGCGCTGAAGGTCGGATTCTTGGCGCCGGCAGGCACGCGCAGGTTCACCGCGGTGGTAAACGCCCCCGCCACCTCCTTCAAGCTATTCTCAGTCGGGATATCGAGGTCGAACATGAAGAGATTGCCCTGCTGAGTGCGCAGCCGACCCTCCCCGGCGTCCAGAAGCCAGAGATCGCCCTTGTTTCTGGCCGCGCCCAGTTCCGTGGCGATGAGGGTCACGGTCATGGCGACGTCGTTGAACGTGCATTGCGAGTTCTCGAACTCTGATTTCCCGCGGTTGCCGATGAGTTGCCGCACCAGCAGCATGGGGTTCGTGCCGAAGGTGGTCTTCAACTGGTTATACTCCGCCAGCGCCGGGAAGGTGACGGTGACGACGGTCTTAGCGTCCCCCAGATCGGAGAGGGTGATATCCATCGTCATCTGCTTGCCACTGGCGCCGTAGGCGGGCAGGGCAAAACCGGCCAGCAGGACGGTCAGGACGGAAACAAGCAAGCCCGAGTATCTCATCTGACGTCCCCCTTCGGCTATTTCAGGACCACGGACTGGTTGATCTCGTCGGCAATGGCGCCGCCCGCCTGCATGTTCGCCTTCTTGTAGGCGAAGGTGACCACATAGCCGCGCCTCCCTTTGGTCAGGCAGTGGACCGCGCTCAGCATGTCGGTGCCATCCGGTTCGCGCCAGGCCAGGGCCAGGGCCCAGGTCACCGCCGTGCCCACCGATCCCTGTTGCTCGCCGATGATGGTCACGCCGCGTTGCATCGCCGTGCTCCGGCAGGCCTGGACGAAGGACGCCGCATCTCTGGCGCCCACCGCCGCCAGGTTGGAAAAACAGGTCACCTCCACCAGGTTCTTGTCCGCGTCAGCCGAGAGCAGGTGTTCGCTCTCGCCGAGGCCCAGTGGCGAGGTGTCCTGGCTCCAGCCCGACGGCAGGCGCAGCGAGAACATCCCCGAGCGCGAACGGTAGATCCCCCCCGCGGTGGGTCGGGCGTTCGGATTGGCCTGCGTCTGCCCTGCAGTAGCGGCGTTGGCGGCGTTGGCGGCCCCGTTCCCCACTTGGTAGGCATCGCGCAAGCCCTTGATGTTCCAGCGCTCCAGAATGTCGGCGGGGAGCTCGGGCAGTTCGGGCGGCGTGCAGTTCTTCTTCCAGATCGCGCGCGGTTTCACCAGAATGAACTCACCACTCTGCTGCAGCTTCTCGATCTCCTCCTGGCCGGCCTTGCAGGCCTCCGCAAAGCTCTTTTGCGCCTGATTTTCCTGGCGCAGGCAGGTGGTCTCAACCGATACCAAACCGCCTCCCTCCTGCAGGATGCCAATCGGAAAACAGTGGCCTCTGAGCATCACCAGCATGGATTCGATACCGGCGGCCTCGAGGGTCGAGGCGTAGAGGAGAGCGAGTTCGATACACGTGCCCTGACGTGCCTGGATCACCTCACGAGGGAACTTGAGGCTCTGGCACACGAAGCGCTCGTCGGGGGTCAGGGCCCCGGCTGTGGACATGTAGAGGATGTCGTTGACGCGGTACATCTCCCAGATCTGCTCCATCACCGCCAACTGCGCCTCGCGGCCGGTGTTGGCCCCGCGCCCGAGGATGTTTGCCTTTCCCGCAAACGCCACGATCACCGGATCCAGCGGCGTCACCCAGGCCGAGGCCAAGTGGCTGGCCTCGAACATATCAAACCACGTCCCCGTGTTCTCCTCCTGCAAGAGCCGCGAATACATGATGTCGTGTACGCCAAGGATCTCCAGGGGCCGCTGCACGATCTCCTCGACCTCCCGGTTGCCCTTCCGCCAGGAGTACTTGAACTCGAGGTTGACGGTCCTCGTCGTGGTGGTCTTGGCGATCGTGTCCGGCAAGACCGGATAGTAGGCGGAGACTATCGTCTGGCCGGGGTAGACGAGCTCGTACACCTCGGCCGTGGACCACTCGACGATAGAGGGAATACGGTAGGAGAGCTTCAGGTCCTTGATGGGCCCATGGCCCTCGTTCTTGATGATCGTCTTTGCCACCCACATCGCGCCTGCGTCGAAGGTCGAACTGGCGTAGACCTTGTAGACCGCCGACATCAGCTTAGGCTTGACCTTGAGGGTGGGTTCGAACACCGCCTTACCGGCCCCGAGATCCAGCGCTGCGAAAGCCGCAAACAGCAACGCCAGAACGACGAACGCAATACGCCAACGCACGTTCATCGGCGGAGTCTCCTGTAGAGTAAATAACCACACTTACACCACTCAGGACCCTCGACTATAGTACGATGGCCAGCGAGAGTCAAGACTACCTCTGCGCCCGCGGCGCAGGTCAGCTCCGTAGGGGTTTCTGTTTCGATCGTCTCCGCCTCCGGCGAGCAGAACGGGTCACGTGACTCTTGGGGGAGACTTCCGGCGGGACGTGTCGCGAAGGCCAGACG
>CAIZKT010000135.1:0-1750 GCA_903933565.1 uncultured Victivallales bacterium
AATTTGGTGAACGACATCATCGACGCGGGGAATGCGGTCCGCCTCGCCGCGTGGCGGGCGCAGGCCGAGCGTGACCCGAGGCAGATCGAGGCGGCACAGAAACATTTCGACACCATCAAGTCCAAGCTGGCGGAGATACGTCCCATCACCCTGCAGGCCGTCAATCTGCAGCGATTGGTCGAGTGTCAGAATGCGGCCGACGGCTATCAAGCGGCCATGAAGGAGCTGTTGAGCAACTGGCTTGCCAGTGATGAAATTGCCAAGAAGCGCGGAGCGTCTGGCAACGCCGTCCTGGCCGAGGCCCAGGCGACCGCCGCGCTCGGGCTGAAGGAAACCGGCGATAGTTCCACGCAAAATGCCCAATCTCTCTCCACCGCCTCCAGTGTCATGCTGGGCGGTTTGATTCTGGCCGTCGCCATAGGCGTGGCCGTCGCCTTCTATATGACCCGTTCAATCTCCGGGCCGATCAAGTCCGTGGCGACCGCGCTTTTAGCCGGTGCGGACCAGACCGCCTCGGCGGCCGGGCAGGTATCGTCCTCGAGCCAGTCGCTGGCCGAGGGGTCCAGCGAGCAGGCGGCGTCGCTGGAGGAGACCAGCGCCTCGCTGGAGGAGATCTCCAGCATGACCAAGCGCAACGGCGAGAACGCCACGAAGGCCAAGGATCTGGCGGGTCAGACCCGCGCCGCCGCCGAAACCGGCGCGGCCGACATGGAGCAGATGAAACACGCCATGGACGCCATCAAGGGCGCCTCCGACGACATTTCCAAGATCATCAAGACCATCGACGAGATCGCCTTCCAGACCAACATCCTCGCGCTCAACGCCGCGGTCGAGGCCGCCCGCGCCGGTGAAGCCGGGGCCGGCTTCGCGGTCGTCGCCGAGGAGGTGCGCAACCTCGCGCAGCGCAGCGCCCAGTCCGCCAAGGAGACTGCCGGCAAGATCGAGGACTCCGTCAAGAAGAGCGAAAATGGCGTCCAAATCTGCGGCAAGGTGGCGCTGTCGCTCGGGGAGATTGTCGGGAAGGCCCGGCAGGTCGACGCCCTGGTCGGCGAAATCGACCAGGCCTCGAAGGAACAGACCCAGGGCATCGAGCAGGTGAACACCGCCGTCACGCAGATGGACAAGGTCACCCAGTCCAACGCCGCGGGCGCCGAGGAGTCGGCCGCCGCCGCCGAGGAACTCAACGCCCAGGCCGTTGTGCTGCAGGATTCGGTCGCCGAACTGCTCGCGCTGGTTGACGGGGCGGACCATGGCACCGGCCATGCCGTCACCCGCAGCGCCCCTCCGGCCAGAGCCGTCGCCAGCAAAGCGACCAAGGCCGCCGCCGGCTTGACCCGCAAAGCCGGCCCCGGCCACCTCGTGGCCCCGGCCCGCGGCCAGGAAAAACTGACCCTGGCCGATGCTCCGGCCAAGGCCACGGCCAACGGGCACGCCGACTTCTTCGAGAGCTGAGCAGCTTAAATTCCAAACCAAGGCAGGGCCAAGCTCCCGACGGGTCCCGCGGCGATCGGCCCTGCCTTCCCACCACCCACGCAAAGTCCAACCTCACGGACAACTCCCCCTCATCGCGCTTTTTAGTTGGGTCGTAGTGCAGGACCTTGGTCTGGCCGCCAGGTATAGGGTTTCCCTGATGCGGCTGGACCAAGGTCCATAGCCCTCCATCCCAAACCAATGACAGCTGATAAAACCTCCCCCTCTCATGTCCACTCTCACCGCTCCCACCGCTCCCACCGCCGCCGCGCTTGCAGAC
>CAIZKT010000136.1:0-13366 GCA_903933565.1 uncultured Victivallales bacterium
CGGGCGTTTGCAGGAGATGGTCCTCGACAGCACCCGGGGGCCGACCGCGGTGCTGACCAGCGGCCACTGGTACTGGGCCTGGCCGTACCCGGTGGACTTCGTGAAGAAGATCCCGGCGCAGCAGGCCCTCTCAGTGTCCACGGACACGGTGTTCTGGCCGCGGGTCAACCCCAACCAGATCCAGACGCCCGACCCGGCGGCGATGGAGAACCTACCCCTGGTCCCGGGCCAGGACGGCTACGTGCTGACCGGCGACACCAACATCATGCATGCGGTCTGGACTCTCACCTACCGGGTGCGCGATGCGAAGCGCTACTATCTGGCGTTCTATGATGACAGTGAGGATCCCCCCGGTCCGGATGGCAAGCCGCTGCCGCCCAAGGGCCATGCGGCGATTCTGCAGGACCTCCTGGCCAACGCCGCGCTGGCGGAGATCAGCACGTGGAGTGTTGAGGACATGCTGCGCTCCTCACGGGCCAGCGCCAGTGATCCTGAAGTGAAGGAGTTGCTGACCGATAACGTGCGCAAGCGTTTGGAGCAGAAGCTGGCGGTGCTGGACATGGGCGTCGACGCGCAGTCGGTCAACCTGGTCGACATCCAGCCGCCGACCGCTACCCTGACGGCGTTCCGCCGGGTGGGCGATGCCGCCACGGAGCAGCGGCAGATCGTCGAGGCGGCCGGCACGTATGCGGCTCAGGTCGTGCCCGCGGCCGAAGGCGAGGCCTACCGCGTTCTGGATGAGGCCAGGGCCTACCGTACGCGCACGGTCGAATCGGTGCGGGCCGCGAGCACCTCCTTTCTCACGGTGCTGACCGAGTACCGCAAGAACCCGCACACCATGCTGGTTGCCCTCTACTCCGACGCCATCCGGGATGTGCTGAAGAAGGTTGAGACCAAGTATGTGATCCGGGCGGCCGAGAGCAGCCGCCAGGAGTTGCGCCTGCAGCTTGGGCCGCAGCCCGCCAAATGGGGCAGTCGCGCGGCCGGCGAGGGCGCGCCGCCGCCGGAGGCCCAGCGATGAACGGTACGCCGCACCGCGATGGTAGCGCGACACAAGGATTGAGCCATGCTGGCTGAGAGCCCAAGCGAAGTACTCGAGAAGAGGGCGCGGCAGGAGCGCGACGGTCACGGCCACGCCCACCGCGAGGCCACCCACATCGGCCTGGCGCTCTTCGGCGGTATCCTGGTGCTCAACTCGTACCTGGCCCACCGCTTCTTCGCCGCGACCATCGACCCCTTCGCCGTCATGCTCAGCGGCCTCGTCGGGGCCCTGGTGCTGTCGTTGCCCATTTTCTGGTCTGCCGGTAAGGATCTGCTCCAGGGTAAGGTCTACATGAACGAGCTGGTGGCCCTGGCCCTGCTGGCCGCCTTCGCCAACGGCGAGTACCGCACCGCCGGGGCGGTCGCCTTCTTCATGCTGGTGACGATCACGCTGGAACGCAAGACCGCCATTGGCGCCGAAGCGGCGATCGAGGCGGTGGTGCGGCTAACGCCGCGGGTGGCGCGCCGGATCGTGGACGGGCGGGAGGAGCAGGTGGACGCCTTCGACGAACTGCGGGTCGGTGACGTCTGCCGGGTGCGGCCGGGCGAGAATCTGCCGGCCGACGGCGTGATCGTCACGGGGAACAGTTCGGTCAACCAGGCCTCGATCACCGGCGAGTCGCTGCCGGTGGACAAGGCGGCCGGGGACGAAGTCTACGCCGGCACCCAGAACCTGACCGGCCTGGTGGACTTCCGCGTCACCCGCATCGGCACGGACACCACCCTGGGCAAAGTGCGGCATCTGATCGCCGACGCGGAGCGCTCCAAACTGCCGATCATGCGCATGATCGACCGGTACGTCGGCTACTACACGCCGACCATCCTGATGATCGCCGCGCTGGTGTGGTTTTTCACCAGCGACATCAACCGGGTCATTGCCGTGCTGGTCATGTCCTGCCCCTGCGCCCTGGTCATCGCGACCCCGTCGGCGGTGATCGCGGCCATCGCGGCGGCTTCGCGGCTCGGCATTCTGATCAAGGACATCTCGCTGCTGGAGATCGCGGCGCGCGTCAAAGCCGTGGTCTTCGACAAGACCGGCACGTTGACCGAGGGCAATCTCGAGGTGGCCCGCTTGCAGCCCGCCGAGGGCGTGGACCTGGCCGAACTGCTCCTGGTCGCCACCACCACCGAGTACCACAGCAATCACCCGGCTGCCGAGGCGATGAAACGGCTGGCGCGCGAGGCCGGCATCGCCTGGCGCGACCCGGAAGAGTACACCGAGGTCGCCGGCCGGGGCGTGAAAGCCGTGTTCGCGGGGGCCACCTGCCGGGTGGGGCGCGAGACCTGGCTCAACGACGAAGGGCTGGACACCCGCGGCATGGCCGCCACCCTTGCCGACCCCGAGACGGCCGCGATGAGCATCGTCTTCGTCGCCAAGGAACAGCAGATCCTCGGCTGGATCGGCCTGCGCGACGCCCTGCGGCCCGTCGCGGCGGAAGCCATCCGCCAACTGCGCGAGCTGGGGGTGACGCAGTGCTGCATGGTGACGGGTGACAACGAGACGGTGGCGCGCAGCGTCGGCGCCAAAGTGGGCATCACCGAGATCAAGGCGGGCTGCTTGCCCGAGGAGAAGGCGGCCTATGTGCGCGAGCTCCATGAGGCCGGTATCCTGGTGGCTGTCGTCGGCGACGGCGTCAACGACGCGCCGGCCCTGACCGCCGGCGACATCGGCATCGCCATGGGCGCCATCGGCAGCGATGTGGCGATCCAGAGCGCGTCCGTCGCCCTGATGAACAATGACCTGCGCCGCATCCCCTTCTTCATCGCTCTGGCCCGCAAAGCCCGGCTGTTCATGAACCAGAACCTGGCCCTGGGCCTTGGTTTCATCCTGCTGGGGCTGTACTTCTCCACCATCGGCATCGTCACCCCGGTGGTGGCAGCGGTGCTGCACAGCGTCAGTTCCCTGATCATCATCTTCAACAGCGCGCGTCTCGTCCGGGCCGGCGAGGAGTTGCAGTCGCGTGAGGCGTGAGGTCGGCTGTACCCGCGCAGGGATCAAGTCAGTCACAGGTCCAAGGTGGAGACGAGCCTGAAGCTGGGGGGCGGCACGGCGTCCCGGTCGTATGCACCCCATGTGGGGCCATTGAAGACGCTCGGGCGCAGTCCCAGCGCTGCCGCCATAGCAGGGGAAGGTGCCGACTTCAGTATGAGCGAGACGCATACCAACAGAGCGTACTGCAACCAGTGCGGCAAGCTCGTCCTTGCCGTCAAGGAGACGCGCGCCAACCAGGTTTTTCTGGTCAAGAACTGCGCGGACTGCGGGCGGACGGAATGCCTGGTTTCCGGCGACGCCACGCGCTACGACGCCAAGCAGGCTGGACTGGCAGTAGGCGCGCGGGGCGGCATCCTGGTGAACGAGTTCATGCAGACGTCCGACCCCGACATCTATGCCGCGGGCGACTGTGTCGAAATCCCCCATCTGATCACCGGCGCCAGGGTGCACGCGCCCTACGGCGACCTGGCCAACCTCGAGGGCCGCGTGGTCGGGCAGAATGTGGTCAACGGGCCGCAGGTGAAGTTCCCCGGCACGCTGCACACCGGAGTCTGCAAGGTGTTCGACAGATGCGCCTGGGCATCGGCGAGGTCCTCATTCCGCTGGGCGCCTTGCGAAAGCGCCTGGCGGACCTGCCGGTGGACAAAGGTAGAGATCGTCTGCTACTGCAAGATCTCGCTGCGCGGCTATGAGGCTGCCGGCTTGCTCCAGGCCCACGGCTTCACCAATGTGAAGGTCATGGAAGGCGGTGTCATGGCCTGGCCGTTCGCACGCGAGAAGTAGAGGCCTGGCGGCCGCTGCGGCCTACGGAGTGGGTTTCGTCCTTGCCGGTCTGGGGATCGGCGAGCAGAGGAGAAGATCGACTACAAGGGCATGAAGGACGTCGAGGTCACCTTCCCGGTGATCAGCGATCTGACCATGGAGGTGTCCAGGGCCTTCGGCATGCTGCAACCCGGCGCCAGCAACACCCAGGCCGTGCGGGCCGTGTTCATCATCGATCCGACCGGCATCGTGCGGGCGCTGTTCTACTACCCGCTCTCCAATGGCCGCAACATGGACGAGGTCAAGCGCCTGCTGATCGCCATGCAGTACTCCGACCAGTACAAGATCGCCACCCCGGCCAACTGGCAGCCTGGCGACGACGTGATCGTACCACCGCCAGGATCCTGCGGCGTCGCCAAGGACCGCATGGCGAAGCCGGATCCCGACGTGAAGTGCCTGGACTGGTTCATGTGCCTGAAAAAGTGCCCGCGGAAGTGAGGCCGAGGGCAGCGCCGGAGGCCACAGATACTGGTTTGCGTTCGAGATGAGTTCGCGCAGAGGCGCAGGGGCGCAGAGGGATGTGGCCAGCAGCAATACCGTTGACTTTGGGCTCTGGGAAGGTGGGAGGCGCGCTCCGTCGCGGCGACTCTGGCCCGCCAGAGTGAAGAGTACTGTGGCTGGCAGGGCGAGCGCTGCGGCTCAGCGGCGCCCTGCTCGTCATGCGGGCGATGGAGTGCCCTCTGGCGGTGCTCTGCACCGGCTGCGGCCGAATGGGTCCCCCTTGAGTTGACGGCAAGCAACACGCACCTGGGCCTCTGCCAGAAGCTGATGCCCTACGTCAATGACCGCCACGTCTTCTACTGCCCGAGCGCCGCGAATGTCGAGGCCGGGGCCAACAGCAGCTACCGCTGAAGCGGGCGGGGGGCGGGGCGGCAGTTCAGGCTGAAGCTGGGGAGAGAGGGCGGCGCCACTACGTCCCCCCGTCGGCGAGTCCGTCGTTCCGGGCGGTCCTGTCGGCCGCGCGGGGACTCTACGGTCGCGGCCGGAATGCGGCGCCCGGCGCCGACCGGTCTAGCCGTTTCTTCACAGTTTCCCTCTGGTACGGCGCGCTTGCCCGTGGCATGGTCAAGCAGAAACACCGGGGAGCCAACCATGCACCGTTACGCCTTGTCCAGAAGTCATTTCACCCTGATCGAGCTTCTCGTGGTCATCGCCATCATCGCCATCCTGGCCGGGATGCTGCTGCCAGCGCTGTCTCGAGCGCGGGAGTCCGCGAAACGATCCGCGTGCATCAACCATCTCCACCAATTGAGTCTGGCGACGCTGATGTATGGCCCGGACAACTGCGAGCGGCTGCCGGTGGGGGCCACCCAAGGCAACTCGCTGCTGAACGTGGTGCAGGTCCTCATGCCCTATGCGCCGGACCGCGCCATTTTCTACTGCCCATCGATCGGCGTGCTGGCGCCCTGGAACCCCCTCCTGGAGAACACCGACGCCAACTGGGCCGCGGGAAACATCGGCTACTACTACTGGTCCATGAACGGCGTGCATCCCCATACCGGCCCCTTCGTGGCCACCCACCCACCGCGTCAACTCTGCCTCGCATCGCCCGGCAACCTGTGGATGTGGAGCGATGTGTTCGGCCAGTTCTACTGGAGCCAGGGCGCGCCCTTCGCCCACAACATGCCGAAGTGGAGCCTTACCGATGTGGCCTTCATGGATGGCCACGTGGAGTCCATCCCCGGCCGGCCGGTGGACATCTTCAAGTGAAGCGCGATAGGCGTATGCCTACACTCCCTCTCCGGCCCGGGGCGTTGACGCGGGTGGTGGCCGCGGCCTGCGGCGCCCTGTTCGTCCTCGCGGGCTGCGGGGTCCGACCGTACGACCGCCCGCAGGCAGCCGCGCCGGCGGCAGCGGCCGAGTCGCCTCCCGCGCCTGGCAACCGCGCCTCAGGCCCCATCTCGCTCTCCGTCCGCTGCGGCGCCGCCCTGCAACCCGCGATGGACGCCATCGGCAAGGCCTACGAAGAGAAGACCGGCGTCCGCATCGACTTCTCCTATGCCGGAGCGCAGATGCTGCTTGGGCAGTTGGCCGCGTCGCGCTCTGGCGACCTGTACATGCCGGGCGAAGCGTTTTGGGTGGACCAGGCCGTCGCCCGTGGTTTCGTCACGGAAAGCCTCACCGCCGCCTACTTTCTGCCGGTTCTCATGGTCCCCAAAGGCAATCCGGGGAACGTCCGGGAGGTCAAGGACATGGCCCGCGACGGTGTGCGGGTGGCGATCGGTCATCCCGAGGCCCTGGCCGTAGGGCCTGTGACCAGGCGGATTATGGAGCGCGTCGGGATCTGGGAGGCGGTGCAGAAGAACGTCATCATGCAGGCTGGCTGCATTCCCGAGCTCGCCAACGCCGTGGCCATGAAGGCGGCCGATACCGGCATCCTCTGGGACGCCTGCGTCTACCAGGTCCAGCACCATGTGGAGGCGCTGCCCATCGACGCGGACGATAACGAGGTGGCCGAGGTCCTCATTGCCACCCTCAAGTTCAGTGAACACCCAGCCGAGGCCAGGGACTTCACCCACTATGTGGCCTCCGACGCAGCGAAGGCGATCTTCGCCCAGTACGGTGTCCGCACCGAACGCCCCCCGGGGTTGCGCCTGGCCCCGCGCGAGGCGACCGGCAAGGCAGTCGCTGCGGCAAAGGCCGTGGCGCCATGACGTTCAGGGCCTCCAAGGCAGAACGCAGCGGTGCGGCGCGCCTTCCGGCGGCAGGCTTCGGCGAACGCGCCTTCGGGGCGGCCGTGGCGGTGGCACTCAGCGTCGAACTGCTGTTTGTGCTCGCGGTCATCGGGGCGTTGGTCCTGTTCACCGATCCGCCCAGCCTGGCCAAAGCCATCGCTACCCCAACCGCACGGTCCGCCATCTGGCTCACCCTGGTGACGGTGACACTCAGCTCCGCACTCTCGGTGGTTCTGGCCGTACCGGTCGCCTACGGCCTGGTCTACTGGCGGATCCCCTGCCGCAGCGTTGTCGATACGCTGATCGACCTGCCCATCGTCATGCCGCCGATCGCGGCCGGCCTGGCGCTATTGCTGCTCTTCGGCTACTACCTCGGCGACGTCATGCGACCCATGGGCCTTTACCTGCCCTACACGCGGGCGGGGATCGTGGTGGCGCAGTTCTTCGGCACGATGACCTTCGCCGTGCGCACGACCAAGGCCGCCTTCGAGAGCATCGGCCCGCGACTCCCCGCGGTGGCAGGGTCACTCGGCTCGCCGCCCTGGCGCGTGTTCCGCCGGGTGATCCTGCCGTTGGCCCGGCCCGGGCTTACCGCGGGGGCCGTGCTTACCTGGGCCCGTTGCATCGGCTTGTTCGGGCCGGTGATCATGTTCTGTGGGGTGACCCAGAACCGCACCGAGGTGCTGGCGACCTCCATCTACCTGCAGAACTCGATCGGGCAACTCGAGGTGGCGGCTGCCGGTACCCTGATCCTCCTGGCCATCGCCCTGACGACCTTGCTGCTCCTCAAGCGACTGGGAGTGCAGAGTCCCCTATGGCAATGACCCCCATGCTACGCGTCGAGGGCCTGTCGCTGCGCTTACCCGACTGCGATCTGCGCGACGTTTCTCTGGAGGTGGGCCGCGGCGAGTGCCTCTGCGTCATGGGCCCCACCGGCGCCGGCAAGACGGTGCTGCTCGAGGCCATCGCGGGAGTGCGCACGCCCGACCGCGGGCGGGTCTGGCTGGACGGCCGTGACATCACCGGGTTGCCGGCCTGGGCCCGCGGGATGGCGTACGTGCCCCAGGACGCGGTGCTCTTCCCGCACCTCAGTGTGGCGGACAACGTCGCCTACGGCCTGGTCGAGCGTCGTCTGCCCGCCAACACGATCGCCGAGCGGGTGGACCACGCGACCGAGCTGGTGGGTGTGGGGCACCTGCTGCTCCGCCGACCCGCCACGCTCAGCGGGGGCGAAGCGCAGCGCGTCGCCCTGGCCAGGGCGCTGGTCCTGCAGGCTGACCTGCTCCTGCTGGACGAGCCTTTCGCCGCGGTCGACGAGCGTAACCGTGAGCGTCTGGGCGCCAGGGTGAACGCTCTGCAGCGCGAACTGGGCACCGCCGTGGTCCACGTGTCGCACAGTCTTGAGGAGGCCCTGGCTGTCGCCGACCGCATCTGCGTGCTCGACGCGGGGTGCGTCGCACAGGTAGCGACACCCCACGACCTGCTGCGCCGCCCGAACTGCGAGTTCGTCGCAACGTTCACTGGTGCGCGCAACATCATACCCGGAACCGTGCAGAGCACCGGCGACGGACGCTGCTTCAGAACGGGTAGTCTATCCATCCCCGTCGCGAGTGAGCATGAGGGCCCGGCGCGGCTGGTCATCCGACCCGAGGACATCCGGTTGCTCCCGGCTCCGCGTCTGCCCCTCGCCCCCGGCTGGCTGCCGGGTCAGGTGAGGCGGGTCACCGGCGCGGGGTCACTGCTCAGGATCGACATCTGCACGGAGGACGTCGAGTGGATCGTTCTGGCAGTCCAGCGCGAGGTGGCGGCGCTGGGTCTGGAGCTTCAGGCGGGCAACCCCGTCGCGGTGGAACTGCCGCCCGGAGCGATCCATCTCATCCGGTGAGCCTGCGGGGGCGTGGGAGCGGCGCGCCAATGCCACTTAGTTTCTGGCCGCACGCTCGATTGCAGACGAGCAGGTAGGTCGGGGGTGCCATTACCCGACCCCGGTCGAGCGCTTGGGCGCGACCGGCAATCGCCCCGCCGAGGCAAGCAGAACGAGAAACTTAATGGCATTGAGCCACACCCCCCGCATCCCGCACACGCCCCTATCCGCAGATTCGCACCGGAGCCGTTGCGTCGCACGGTCCCCACCCTTAGGCGGCCCGCACGCGGCTACAGGGCAGCGCGCCACTGGCTTGGCGTCATGCCCGTCTGCTCTCTGAAGCGGCGCGCGAAATAGCCCGCGTCCGCGAAGCCAGCGCGCTGGGCGATGTCGGCGACGTTCAGGCTCAGGTCCCGCAGCAGCAGCTTAGCATGGACGATGCGGCGCGCGGTCAGGAACTCCTGGAACGTCTCGCCGGTGTGCCTGTGGAACAGCATGGAGAAGTGATTCGGGGTCACCCGTGCGGCCGCCGCGATCTTGGCCACCGTGAAGGGCATCCCGGGATCCTGGCTCACCAGTTCCTTGACCAGCTCGGCAAGCAGAGCCCCGCGGCGCCCCACGGGGCCCGCGTCGGGCACATCCCTGGCCACAAAGAGGGCGGCGGTCAGGCGCTGCTGGAGACCTGCGCTGCCTGCCGTGTCGCCCGGAGCCTTGCCCGCCGCTGCCGTTGCGGCAGCCGTTGTCATGCCCCGCGCGATCTCCCCGAGCGCCGCCGCGGCCACCTGGACCAACGCCTTGGCCGCGGCCAGGTTGGCGGGGGTCAGCAGCGGGAGCTTGCCATACGCCTGCCGGAGTTCGCGCAGACTCACACCCTCCTGCGTGCCGTGCGCGAGAACCGCCTTCCAGCCCGCTTCGCGGTCCTCTGCCGCGAAGGCACTGGAACTCACCACGATGGAGCGCGAGGCCTCGCCCGACGCATTCAGGGCGGCGGCCGCAACCACGTGGACGCCGCCGTGGCAGCAGTACTCCGTCAGCCCGCGGTAGCAGGCGCCAAAGCCCACCAAGGCGCGACAGGTCGCGCATTTGCGCCTGCCGGCGGGCGACGCACGCAAGACGCGACAGAATGCGGGCAGCTCCATCTCCGAGCCAGCGGGCGACAGCTTGACGATGTCGTCATGCTGGCGAAGCATGAACAGGATCCGCATGCCGACCAGCTCGTGCGCGGCCTTCTCGATGGCCGCGATCAACGGACTGCGGCTCACGGCTGCCATCACTTGGTCGGTACTCAGGTTCTCCACGGCGCGACTCCAGTGACGTCCGGCCATCGTGTACGTGCGCCCAAGGCCCGGCGGCGACGTCGGGTCCAGCCCTGCCCGGCGTAGAGGTCCACTCATGTCCGGCGACCATGCTCATTATAGCACCATCCCACTATTCGTAGAAAGCTCCCATTGTCGCCTCGCTTGCCCCCGGGCATACTGACTGATAGAGAACGGAAGTAGTCTTGGAGTCACGCCGGTAGGCGTCCCGCTGAACAGGAGTACGTACCATGAAGAAGCTACTGCTGGTGGCACTGCTGCTCGTCCTGGCCACGGGGGCTGTGATGGCCGGGGGCGACAAGAACCGTGGAGACAAGGGCAAGGGCAAGACCCACCAGACCGTCGGGCCGTAAGGCGGACCCCCGGTCCGCGCGCAGTCAGGCGTAACCCCATGGTCCCGGCCATGGGGTTACGTCTCTCTGTTGAGGCTCTTGCAGAACCCCTGCAGGAGGCCGGTTTCAGTTGTCGGATTCCAGGGTTCAGAAACACGATGTCGCCTGAAACCTGAACCCCGAACACTGAACACACCACTTGCAGAAGCGGGTTCTGCAAGTGGCTCTATTGGAATGGCCAACCCGACCAGCGCCATCCTGGAACTCCGCGCAGTCATTCCATATCTCCTTCGTTGTGTGGTGTTTGGGCATCGTCTGCTGCCGCCCGGGTCTCAGGGGAACCCCCGGGAAGGCGGTGCTGCCCGCGTCTGCCCACTGCCACCGCCACCAGTACGACCAGGAAGACGGCGCAGGCCACGGCGACGATGGTCTGGTTGGTGGGCAGGTCGGCGGCGAACGAGGCGGACATGCCCGCCACGGTGGCGAGCAGAGCGAGCAGCGCGGCCAGGGCCAGGGCGACGCCAAGCCGCCGGCTCAGCAGCAGCGCCGTGGCCGCCGGCACAACCAGGTAGCAGAACACCAGCAGGGATCCCGCTACCTTCGAGGCCGCCGCCACCACCAGCCCGAGTACCAGGAAGAAGCCGAGTTGCCAGCGGACCGGCTTGACGCCCAGGACCGTGGCGGACTCACGGTCCAGAAAGGCATACAGCGTCGGCCGCAGGAAGAGCAGCAGGTACAGCGCAGCCGGGATCAGGACGGCCGCGACCACGGCGGCATCGCGCCCCGAGGTCAGGATCAGATCCCCGTAGAGGAGCGCTTTGACCTCATGCAGCCCCAGGCCGCTGTGCGCTACCAGCAGGACACTCAGGCTCGAAGCGGCGACGAAGAGTACGCCCAGCACGGCGTCCCGCGGAATGCGCTGGCTCTCGAACGGCAGCGCCAGCAGCCCGACGGTCGCCAGCGTCAAGGCCAGCGCGCCTGCCAGCGGCGGGAACCCGGCCAGCATGGCGAGCGCGATGCCACAGGCCGCGACTTCGGCGAGGGTAATGCCGATGAAGACGACGCGCTTGAGGATCACGAATACCCCGAGCAAGGCACAGACCAGCGCGATGAGCGCTCCGGCCACGAGCGCGTAGGGGAAGGACCGCACGAGATCGAGTAGGGAGTGGCTCATGAGAGGGAGCTCAGCGGTTCTGCCCGGGAGCAGGAGTAAGAGCAGGAGCAGGAGTAGGAGTAAGAGCGGGAGAGCGTGTTCGTCATGCCGTTTCCCATCATACCCGTGGCCTTCCAGCACTGGTGGTCCCCGCCAGCAGGGACCGGGCTTGCGCCACGTCCGCGAGTTGAACGTGGCCGTGGGTGACGACGCAGAGGCGGGCCGCAAGGGAGCCGGCCTGGTCCATGCCGTGGTGTGCCAGGAGCACCGTCTTGCCGTCCTCGCGGCAGAGCGCGCAGAGATGGGCCAGGACCTCGCGCTCGGAATCCTCATCGAGCTCCGAGGTGGGTTCGTCCATGATGAAGACGTCGGCGCCGCTCACCAGGGCCCGGCCCAGCAGCGCCTTCTGCTTCATGCCTCCGGACAGCTCGCCGAAGGTCTTTCGCTGGTGCTCCAGCAGGCCGAAACGCTCCAGGACATCCTCGACGCGCTGCGCCTGACCCCGGTCGGGCCGTCGCCACCAGCCGAGCTGCGGGTACAGCCCCATCTCGACGATCTGCCGCAGCGACACCGGGTAGAGCGGGTCGATGCTCTTCTGTTGCGGGACGTAGCCGGGGGGGGTGGACCCGAAGGGTGTAAGGATGCGACCGCGCGTCGGCCGGAGCAGTCCGAGGATGGCCCGCAGCAGGGTCGACTTGCCGGCGCCGTTCGGCCCGACGAACGGCAGGAGGCAGCCCGACGGTACCTCGATGCACACGTCGTGGAGGATCTCCTGCCGCCCGTAGGCCACGGCGACATGTTCGCAGACGATGATGGGGGAGTTGTGGCCAGCCATGGTCACACGCTGCTCCGGCTGACGGTATGGACCATCAGTTCGCCGTCACGCATTTGACGATCAGATCCATGAGCGCGAGATAGTCGGTAGCCTCGGGCTGGCCGCCGACCGAGTTGGCCACCACGACCACCCTGGCGCCGATCTCGCCCGCGAGCCGATCCGCGGCCTTGCGGCTGTAGAAGGGCTCCTGGAGGATGACGCGGACCCCTTGCTGGCGGGCGCCTGCCGCAGTCTCGCGCAGGTGCGCGCCGCTAGGCGGCACGCCGGGTTTCGGCTCGATCTCGGCTGCGATGCTCAGGCCGAAGCGGTGTGCGAAGTACACCCAGCTCCGGTGGTAGGTGATGATCTTCTGCCCCCGCAGCGGCTGCATGGCGGCCAGCCAGCCGCCCGCCTTCCCCAGGTTCGCCGCTTCGGCCAGGAACGCCGCGATACTGCCGTCCTCCGTCATGGCCCAGAGCCTGTCGGCCGGCAGGGCCTTGAGCAGCTCGGCACCAAACATGTGCTCGTCCACGGCCTGCTGGAAAGCGGTCGCGTTGGCGCGGAAGAGCGCGGCGTCGGCGGGCGCTATCTCCGCCAGGCGCTCGCCAATGGCCCCCGCGATGCGCCGGCCGTTCAGCGGGTCCAGCCAGTAGTGCGGATTGCCCTGCGGGTGCACGTCGCCCAGGGCACGGGTAACCTTCGAGGTGGGCACATCCAAGACCAGCGCGGACTCCGCGGCATCGAGGTGCCCGCGAGCACCCTCGCGGACGCGGGGGTTGCGCGAACCATCGAGGATGGGCGGTTCCCAACCGATCTCCAACTCCAACCCGATGCGGACCCAGAGGTCGGCGTCGCGGGCCAGCAGGATGCAGCTGGGCTTGGCCTGCAGCATGTGGGGGTCTTCCTTGCCGGTGCAGATGCTGTGCACTTCAGCCTTGTCGCCGGCCACCGCCTTGGCGATCGCGGCCAGGTCGGAGGTGGTGGTCACGATCTTCAGACCCGCGGCCGTGGCGGCGCCCGCCAGGGCGAGAACCACCAAGGCAACCCGGATAGCGTGATGCTTCATGGGGATCGTCTCCTTATTCTGCTGGAACTAGAACGTGTGGGCCCCGTGCGCGCCGAGGGAGACGCTCCACTGGAGCATGATCTCGTTGACGTCTTCACGTCCGTCCTCCGTCTCATAGCTCCCGCGGTTGAACTGCAGGCGCAGCCGGGAGAACTCCGAGAGGCTCCAGTCGAGCATGGGACCCGCGCGCCAGCTTGAGCCGAAGCTCGCACTGCTGCCATCGGGCAACTCCGTATCGTTGGTCAGACCGACCTGCTCCCAACGCACGCCAACGCGCCAGCGCGGCAGGA